>JAIOSN010000034.1 GCA_021107605.1 Anaerolineae bacterium
GGAGAGTAGCCATTGGAGTGCTGGTGGGCAGCGGCGATATGGTAGGCTCTGAGGAGAGCGGAGCAGTGGTGGGGAGAGCAGGTTGGCATCCCACCAGTAAAATCGCCAATATAGTCCAACTAAACCACCTGGCTGTCTCTAATTTGATATGTTTCATGTTAGGCTCCTCATTTGTAGCTACTCAGACGGCCCCCGGTAGAACGTGGCCCAATATCCTTTAGGATGCCGATAAACGCTGATTTTCCATTTTATCTGCGAAAATCTGCGCGAATCTGCGTCCGCTCATCTATCTACTCGTAATTCGCTCTGCGCCAGTTCGTAGATGGGACGCGGGCGAAAATCAGGCGTGACAAATGAGAAGTAATCTTGGTAGTTGTGCGCGGAGGCGGGCGTGCGGAAGACCCAACTGGCGACCAACGGCGACCAGGGCCATTCATCGGCGGCCCACTGGTACGCGGAGAGGGTGTATTGGATGCGTTGTGACGGTGTGACGGCCCAGGCCCAACGCGGATGATCGTTCCAACCGGATTCGGTCACGTAAATATCTTTGGCGCCATCGCCCTGCGCCACCATGATCTCACGGAGCAGCTCCACACGCCGGAAGTTCAGCAGTTCGGGGGCGGGGGGCATTTCTGGCGGAAAGACCAACCCGTAAGCGTGCGCCGCCAGCGCGTCAAAGTGCGCCGCCGCGCCGGCCTGATACATCTTCTCCAGATAGAGCAAGTCGTTAAGCCCGGCATGTCCGCCTTCTGGTTCCAACGTCGGGGCTAACGCCCCGCCCAAGATGATGACCTCGCTGTTGGCCGCGTGTGCGGCGGGATAGACAGCCGCCAATAATTCAGCGTACCCGGCGGGATCAACTGGCCGGTATCCCCATTCGAAGCTCAAATTTGGCTCGTTCCAGATGATGAGGTGCGTCACTTCTCCCCGGTAACGGGCTGCGAACTCCGCCACAAACTCCGCAAAATCGGCGTAATGCTCGGCTTCTAAGTGAGTATCGGTGGTTTCCTGGCCGGCGGGGTCTGGTCGCGCCCACCTCGGCACCATCCCCAACCGCGCGATGACTTGCACACCCTGGTTCGCCGCGTGCTTGATGATCAGATCACTATGGCGCCAATCATAGCGATCCTCATCCGATTCGATATAGGTCCACGGGAAATACTCCACGCTCCAGGCGGCCCCCATCTCGCGGACCAGGGCCAGGGTGCGTTGGATCTTCCACTCCTCCACCTCATCGCTAAGCCGGGTATGCACGCCCACTTTGGGATTGGTGGTCTGCACCTGCTGCGGCGCGTCCAGCGTGACCAAGATGCCCGGCGGCGAGAGCAGGAATAAGGGCAGGAGGGAGAGGGTCAACCAGGGAAGCAACTCTTTCAGTATCGGGAAGAGCTTACAGATAGTTTCAACATGTCGAATCATTCGTTCTCTTTTCAGCCCTAATATGCTAAAATTGGGATGCGTTTTATTGGTATCTTCTCAATAAGTAGGGGGAACCATAGCGTTTCTGTTATGTTCACCACGGAGACACAGAGAACACTGAGAAAAAATAAAAAACGCGGCGCCCTCCGGATCTCTGTGGTGAAAACTGCCCCGAAATATTGAGATGATACTTTTATTGCGGTTGAATTTCTCGTAGCGTGTTCCGTTTGGAGAAAGTTTACACGACTCGTCAGTATAGCTTATGTTTTAGTGAAGTCAAAAGATGGCGAGCGGTATCTACTTAGCCCTTGGTGCTGCTCTGCGTCCCCACCGAGATAGGTTAAGCAGGTACTTTTTTCAATGGAGGTTAAAGATGACTCACATAAAATTCTACACGGGGCAGGGCGATAATGGAGCTACGGAACGTCTGGGTGGGCAGCAGCGCTTATCCAAAAGCGCGGTACTCTTTGAGGCGTTGGGTGATCTGGATGAGGCGAACGCGGTCCTCGGAGCAGTGCGCGCCCGGTTGGAGAAGGTCGAGCTCCAGGCGACGTTGCTGGCCGCGCAACGGTGTCTCTCCCGGTTGATGGCGCATCTTTCAGCCGCGCCGAGGTTGCGCGCGCGTTACGGCGGTCTCACGGACGCGGACGTGGAGTGGCTAGAGGCGCAAATCGCGGAGCTGACGGCGGGCCTCCCCCCGCTCCGGGAGTTCGTCATGCCCGGCGCCACGCAAACCGAAGCGTCCGCTCAAGTGGCTCGCACAGTCATCCGCCGAGCTGAACGGCATCTAGTTGCCCTGGCAGAGCTGGAACCGAGCGTAGGGGTAGCTAACTTGGCCTTTCTCAACCGGCTCTCCTCGCTGCTTTTCGTCGTGGCGCTGCGCGCTAGCCTTGCCCGGCGGTTAAAACCGCGGGCTACCACTACCAAGTCGCCCTGCGGCGACTAGTCCACGTAGGTGGACTTGGCAACGGTAGCCGTGAATTCCCACGGCCCAGAGCCGTCTGGCAAGGGCATTCGCCAGACACCCGCCCGTGGTCTTTAACCACGGGCACTAGCACGGCGATAAATCGCCTACTAACAACCAGGCCACCCCCTCGTTCTTTCGCTTTTTCGCTCACTCGCTTACTCGTTCTCTCGCTCTACTGTGCCTTCTTCTGCAACTCGTAGAGCTTGGTCAGCGCATCCAACGGCGTGAGGCTGTTGATTTCCAACTCGCGTAATTCTGCCACTACCGGCGGCTCCTCGTTGATCAGGAGTGGCTGGAAGATTTCCACCTCACTCTGCTTCATGCCTGGCCGGAACTCGCCGGCCTCTAAATCCGCCAACAAATTCTCCGCCCGGTGGATCACCGGCGCGGGGATACCCGCCAGCCGCGCCACGTGGATACCATAAGAGCGATCCGCGCCGCCGGGTACCACCTGGTGCAAGAAGACGATATCGTGTCCCTCTTCCACCACGTTCAAGCTAAAGTTCGCTATCTGCGGCAAATACTGCTCCATCTCAACCAGCTCATGGTAGTGAGTGGCGAAGAGTGTGCGGGCGCGGCGCTCCGGGTGATTGTGCAGATATTCGATCACGGCCCAAGCAATCGCCATGCCGTCGTAAGTGCTGGTGCCCCGTCCCACCTCATCCAAAATCAGCAAACTCTGCGGGGTGGCGTGATTGAGGATGTTGGCCGTCTCCACCATCTCCACCATAAAAGTCGATTGCCCCGCCGCCAACTCGTCTAGGGCCCCGATCCGGGTGAAGATACGATCCACTACCCCGATCTGCGCCTCATCTGCCGGGACAAAGGAGCCGATCTGCGCCAGCAAGACGATCAAGGCGTTCTGTCTAAGGAACATTGATTTCCCGGCCATGTTCGGGCCGGTGATGATATGAATACGACTTTCGGCCCCCATCACCAATTCATTGGCCGTGAATGGCTCGCGCTGCGTGCGTTCCACTACTGGATGGCGTCCTCCTTTGATCCGCAAGATAGGCTGCTCGGCAAAGGTGGGACGCAAGTAGCGATTCCGCAATGCTACTTCAGCCAGTGAGGAAGCCACGTCCAAAGGCGCCAGAGCGTGCGCTGTTTGTAGCAGCGCGGGAGCGTGCGTGGCAACTTGGGCGCAGACCTCATGGAAGAGCCTGGTTTCCAGCTCAGAGATGCGCTCCTCAGCGGTGAAGACCAGGCTCTCATACTCTTTGAGCTCCGGGGTGATATACCGCTCGGAATTTACCAGCGTCTGTTTGCGGATGTAATTAGCCGGTACCAGAGCTAAATTTGCCTTAGTAACTTCGATGTAATAGCCGTAGATTTTGTTGGAACCTACTTTGAGGCTCTTGATGTTGGTGCGTTGGCGTTCCGTAGATTGCAGAGAGTTGATCCAATCACGGGCATCCTGACTGGCGTTCACAATATCATCCAGATCTGCGGAGAAGCCGGGGCGGATCAACCCCCCACGGCTCAGTTGCGTGGGTGGTTCGTTGACGATGGCCTGCGCAAGCAGCTCGGCCACCTCGACTTGCGGATCCAGGCCGGTTAGCAACCGAGCTAAGCCGGGGGTGTCAGCAGCGATATTCCCTTGCAAGCGTTCGCGGAGCGGGGGGATTGTCTCTAGTGCTCTGCGAATCCCGACCAGATCGCGCGGCGTCGCGCGCCCGGCCAGGACGCGATTCGTCATGCGCTCCAGATCGGATACCTTTTTGAGTTCCGCCCGCACCTCGGCGCGTAAGAGGCTCGCGGCCACGAAGCCCTCCACTTGATCCAACCGCGTTTCCAATGCCGGGATTTCAATCAGCGGATGCGCCAAACGCGCCAAGAGCAACCGTCCTCCCATAGCCGTTACCGTATCATCCAAGACTCCCAGCAGCGAACCGCGTCTTTGCCCGCGCAGGGTTTTCGTGATCTCCAGATTGCGCCACGTCGCGGCATCAATGACCATAAAATGATCAACTGAGTAGGTCGCCAACCCGGCAATCTGTGGCAAGCTGCCCTGTTGCGTCTCTTGGAGGTAAGCCAGAAGCGCGCCCGCCGCGCGGATCGCTAACGGTTTGCCATCACAGCCGAACCCCTGCAAGGTCTGGGAGTTAAAATGCTCCAGAAGCGTCTGGCGTGCGGAGGTCTCCTCAAAACGATAAACCGGCCAGCCGGTGATGGTCGCTTCCCCCTGGCGGCCTAAGACCGCCTCGCGGCGGGTGTCCGGTTCTCCCTCTCGCCGCTCCTGCCAGGAACCGGCTTGCGGGAGCAGCAGCTCCTGGGGTTGCAAGCGGGCCAGTTCCTGCTCCACCGCACTCACAATCTCGTCATCATCCGCCAGCTGCGTGGTGGCGAACTCTCCAGTCGAGATATCAGCGTAAGCCACGCCTGCGCGGTTCCCGTCAATGATCACGGCGGCGACGTAATTAGGCCGGCGTTCATCCAACAACTCCGGCTCCAACAACGTGCCGGGCGTGACCACCCGCGCGACGCGGCGTTCCATCGGTCCCCGGCCAGTTGGTTCGCCCACCTGCTCGGCGATAGAGACCCGGTACCCTTTTTTGATCAGTCGGGCGATATATTTGGAAACCGCGTGATGCGGTACTCCGGCCATCGGGACCCGCGTACCTTTCGCCACCGGGCGCGAGGTAAGGACGATATCCAGCTCGCGCGCCACCAGCTCGGCGTCCTCATCAAAGGTCTCGTAGAAATCGCCCAAACGGAAAAAGAGGATCGTATCGGGATATTGGGCTTTCAAGCGCAGATATTGTTGGCGTAAGGGGGTAGTTTTCTTATTCATAGGGGAAATTATACCTGCGTGGGGATGATAGGACAAATGGCGCAAGCAAGTTGCAAGTCAAAAGTTGCAAGTCAAAAGTTGCTCCCCCCGTGAGGGCACGCACAAGGGACAAGGAGCAAGAGGCAAGGGGCAGGGGGCAAAGCCGCTAGCTAGCGCTAGTGCGCAGAGAGCCCGCCCGTGGCTAAAGACCACGGGCTACGGAGCTACGCCCCATAAATGGGGCTATAACACAGTCATCC
>JAIOSN010000111.1 GCA_021107605.1 Anaerolineae bacterium
CCACTAGAATTCCCCGCTGCTCAACGCCGCCACGATATCTTCCATCTGTACAGCACGCGAGCCTTTTACCAAGATGATATCCGCCAGCTTTAATAACTCCTTGACTTTCGCCACCGCCGCCGCGTTATCTGGCAGCACATGAACATGTTGGGCTGGTAGCCCACAGAGCCGCGCCCCTCGAGCGAAGAGCTCCGCCAGCTCACCCACTAACAACAGCTCTGCCACCACGTCAGCGGCACGGCACCCTACCTTGAGATGCCCAGACTCCTCATAAACACCCAACTCCAACATATCCCCCAACACGGCGATTTTACGGCCATCCAAATCTTCCAGCAAATTAAGCGCGGCCAGAGCGGAAGGGGGACTTGAATTATAAGTATCATCTATGATCAGGGACCCTCGCGGGCCTTCCACAACGACCAACCGTAACTCACCCGCTGAAGATTGCAATCCCTCGACGATCTCTTGCCAGGTCAGCCCTTCGACCAACCCGACTGCCGTAGCGCGCAGGATGGTATGCACGCTATGCCGTCCCAGGAGCGGCGCACGCACGTAAACTTCCTCTCCGGCATAGTGCAAACGGACGCGCAACCCATCCAGTCCCAGGCTCTCCACTTCATCAGCCCAGAGATGAGCTGCGGAGGATAGCCCGTAGAAGAAAACCCGCGCCTCGGTAGCTCCCGCCATCGCGCGCACGTGCTCATCATCATAGTTGAGAATTGCCACCCCTGCGGGGGCCGGCGGCAAAGCCTCCACCAGCTCACGTTTACCCAACACGATATTCTCCAGGCTGCCGGCCCGCGAGGCGTGAACCGGCGCTACGTTGGTAAGCACGCCAAATTGCGGGTGGGCAATCTCTGCCAGAGCACGAATATCCCCGCGAACATACATCCCCATCTCCAAAACCACTCGTTCATGTTCGCTCGTCAACTGCAGGAGAGTCAAGGGCAAACCGATCTCGTTATTATAGGAACCGACGCTATGCAGCACACGATAACGACGGGCTAATACGCGACTCACCACTTCCTTGGTAGTAGTTTTCCCCACACTTCCCGTGATGCCAATCACGCGAGTCTCCATCTGCGCTCGCCAGAAAGCTGCCGCGCGTTGTAACGCCTGGAGCACATCCGGCACGCGAATCACCAACGGCGTAGCCAGCATAACCGGCCAGAGACCATCCTCGATATTGAGCGTGCTCCCCGCTACATCCACATCCTGGTCCACCACCGCCGCGACGGCGCCACGCTCAAAAGCATCCGCGACGTAAGCATGTCCATCCACGTTTTCGCCCACAAAGGCGAAGAAAACAGAGCCTGCCCGCGCCTGCCGAGAATCCAAAATCGGATGTACAGGCATCTCCAGCCCGGCCGGACGTCCGCTTCCCAAGCCCTCAATCAAATCCACCAGGGTTAACCGTTTAACCATCACGTACCCCACTTCCTAGATCACTGAAACGTTGCCGCCACGTCATCGGGCGGAATACCCAGCAGTACAAATAAACGTGCGGCCACCCGTTGAAAAAGCGGGGCGGCGGTGTATGAACCCCACCGGGAGGGCAAGGGCACATCGGGACGATCAAGTTTAACCGAAATCAAGAGTTGCGGTTCAGGTAAAGGGCCGAACCCGATAAAAGAGGCAATTACTGCCTCCTGCTCATATCCCCCCACGCCGGGGATTTGCGCGGTTCCACTCTTACCAGCGATGCGGTATCCCGGCACCTGCGCCAGAGGGATCTCACGCTCTACCACCCGCGCCAATAGCTCCGTAAGCGTCGCGGCCGTCTCCGGCGAGATAGGCTGCCCTAGTTGATGTGGGGGGATCAGCACCTCCACCCCATCTGGATAGAGCCGCTTCCTGACAACATGAGGGCGCATCATGGTGCCCTCGTTCGCCACTGCGCTTACCGCGCTCAACAGCTGGAGCTGCGTCACGGCGATCCCCTGCCCGTAAGAGTTGGTCGCCAGAAAGCTCTCTTCCCAATCCCAATCGGAGGGGATATGGACCATACCCGAGACCTCACCCGCCAGCCCAACTCCGGTCGGCTGCCCAAATCCAAAGGCCCGCACGTAATCGTAAAAGAGTTCCTCCCCCAACACACGCGTCGAAAGGTTCGCCATGCCCACATTCAAAGAATGTGCTAAGGCCCCTTCTAGATCCTGTTGCCCATACGCGGCGCGGCTCCAATTCTTGACCACCACCCCGCCATATTCCAAACGGCCAGTATCCTGATAAGACCAATCTGTATCCACCCGCCCAGAATCCAGGGCGGCCGCAACCGTCACCACTTTGAAAACCGAACCCGGTTCATACCCGTGGCTGATAGCCGGATTCTGAAAAATGTCGGCTACGTCAAGCGCCGCGTACTCCGGATAACGCGCCGGCTCATAGGAGGGATAATTCGCCATCGCCAGAATCTCTCCGGTACGCGGATCAGCCACCAGGATAGAGCCGCTCTCAGCCCGATACTCCGTGATAGCCTTACCTAATTCTCCTTCCACGTAAGCTTGTATGGTGCGATCGATGGTCAGATAGAGATCGGTGCCGGGATAGGGTAATGTACGCGCAGTAGCCAGCTCTTCGGCCAACGGCTCAGAATATGGAGTAACCTCCCCTTGGTTGGAGACCTGCTTCCCCCGCAGGAAACGGAGATAATAGGGTTGCACACCCGCCCCCTGTCCAGCCTCGTTCACGAATCCCAATAAATGTGCTGCTAGCTCGCCTTCCGCGTAGTAACGTACCCAGCCAGGCAAAAAAGTAATGCCCGGCAGCTCTAGGGCGGCGATCTCCTCCTGGACAGCTGGCGGGACATCCTGGGCCAAAGACCGCCAAACGTGTGTCAACGCCCTCTCATCTCGGTTAAGCGTTAGCTTCTCCTGGAGTTCAGCCAGTGAGAGATTCACCAGGGGCGCCAATTGCCGCGCCGTCTGCAAAGTATCGGTGATCAAATTCACCTCGGCTCCCACATCATACACCGGGGCATTCCCTACCAACAGCTCGCCATTTCGATCCCAGATCACCCCCCAGGGTGGCTCTGGCAACCCATAATGCCTTCTAATCAGCTGCTCAGCTTCTTCCACATAACGCGGATGCTCCAAGACTTGAATCCGCACCAACTGCGCGATGATAGGCAAGAGCAGCGCGACCAGCAACGAAACTATCAAGCGCAAGCGAGTATCAGGGCCACGTAACATGTTATTGCTCCGTCACCCAAATATAATCAACCGCGTCCGCCGGCACATACCCCAACTCCGTCGCCCGCCGTTGCAATTCAGGAATAGAGCTCAGCCGCGCAATCTCTATGATCAGAAATTGATTCTCCCGCTCTCCACTCACCAGCTCTTTCTCTTGATCCCAAACCTCTTCCCCCAACTTCACATTCGCAGCTGCCAACGTCGCATAAGCCCCCGCCAACACTAGCAACGCCACGAAAATCAAGAGAAAAAATCGCGCGGCGGCGCGGGTTTGTTGCTCTTTTTGCCGTTGGACACCGTGGGTGCGTTGCTGCCAGAGTACGCTCATAGTTTTGTAACCTACCGGTCAAAAAGTTGAGTTTACTGAAAAACCAATAATTTCACCACGGAGGCACGGAGGACACGGAGAAGATGAAGAAAATTTGTTACTACTCAGGCGTGGTAGACCTCCGAGGTCTCCAAGTCTCTTGCACAACAGCTTTTCGCCCAATGATATCTTGCGCCTACAAAGTTCTTATCAAAGACCTCGGAGGTCTGAAGTAGGCCAAGCTAAGCAGCAACGAAAATTTGATGTTTGGGTTAAGAAAATTCCACTTTACACGTCAAAAAGTTAATTTGTTTCAAGGTCAAGTTTAAAATCTCTGTGCTCTCTGTGGTGAGCTATCTTTTCTCCGCTACGCGGAGTTTAGCACTGCGACTACGTGGATTTGACTCGGTTTCGGCGGCGGAAGCTTGCACCGGCTGCGAACCGATCAGAGACAAAGTTGCCTGATGCTCACAACGGCAAACGGGTAGTTCTGGAGGACAGATGCACTCTTGAGCCTCCCGCTTGAAGAAACGCTTGACGATACGGTCTTCCAGAGAGTGAAACGCGATCACCACTAACCGCCCCCCAGGCCGCAAGAGCGAGACAGCCTCTGGTAATACTGCTTCCAATATCTCTAACTCGCGATTCACCGCAATACGCAAAGCTTGGAAGGTACGGGTTGCCGGATGAAGACGCCGCCCCCGTCGTCCCCCCACCGCCAGAGAGACCACTTCCGCTAATCCAACGGTGGTATGGATAGGCCGCGCACGCATCAAGGCTTGAGCAATACGCCTACTCTGGTGCTCTTCCCCATACCGCCAGAGAATAGCAACCAATTCGTCTTCCGTTGATTGGTTGATCAAGTCGGCAGCTGTAGGAACCGCGCTGCTCGGATCGTAGCGCATATCTAAGGGGCCGTCGAACCGAAAAGCGAAACCGCGTTCGGGATCGTCAATCTGAAAAGAAGAAAATCCCAAATCAAAGAGGATGCCATCCACGGGGAGAAAGCCCGTAGTGTGGGCAACGGTCTCGAGCTCCGCGTAAGATGAATGCACCACCTGCGCGCGCTCCCCAAACCGCGCCAAGCGACGGGTAGCCCGTGCAGCGGCGGAGGGATCACGATCCAGCCCCAACAAGCGTCCAGCTGGGGCGCTCGCTTTCAAGATAGCGGTCGCATGTCCTGCGCCCCCTACCGTGCAATCAATGTAGCTCCCCCCAGCATGTACCGCCAGCCCTGCCAATACCTCAGCTAAAAGGACCGGGATATGCTCTACTAAATCTTCAGATTCTCCCATAGCGCTGGATTTTCCTTCATCATCTCAAGTTGCTGCTCATTTTGCATTTCCCATTGCGATGGCGACCATAATTCCAGATAACGATCTAGACCCACAATCACAACCTCGTGCGATAAAATCAGGGCGGCATATTCGCGCAGTCGTTCGGGCACCAGAATCCGGCCCTGGCTGTCCAGCGACACATCGGCGGCATCGGCGAAAAAGAGGCGGCGTAAGGCGCGTCCCTGCGCCGAGGTGATCGGGAGCTCATTGACTTTATGAGCCAGCTCCTGCCAGACATCCAGCGGGTAGAGCGCCAGACAGTGATCTAGTCCACGAGTGATAACCAACCTCTCGGTCGGCTCCTCCCGAAAACGAGCCGGGATGGTTAAGCGCCCTTTACTATCCAAAGTATAAGCATATTGTCCCAAAAACATCCGCTCAGCACCCCCATTCCCCACTATCGCCCACTTCTACCCACCAATAGCCACATTATACAACGTTTACCCAACTTATGCAAGGGGGAAATCCCAAAAAGCATAGCAAATTTGGGAAATTTCCATTACAATTTACTGGCTCCCCTGAAAAAATCATCTCACCACAGAGAGACACCGAGGACACTGAGAGAAAATAAGTTTTAGGGTGAAAATATTGGGTCTCTGGGACAGGGCGTGGTAAGTGCCCCGCGCCGTAAATCTTTCACCACAGATTACACTGATTACACTGATTACACTGATTACACTGATTACACTGATTACACTGATTACACTGATTACACTGATTTTTTATTTTATCTGCGGAAATCTGCGCGAATCTGCGTCCGCACTTGAATTTTGCAGGGGGGCTGAGTAGTAACGGCCAAGTTTAAAATCTCTGTGCTCTCCGTGCCTCCGTGGTGAAATGCTTGGTTTTCTCAGTAGACTCATTCGCCATCTAAATCCGGTTGTTCCTCGTTCTACCTCGGCTATAATGAGAGCGAATTTAATTCTAGCCAGCAGCCAGGGAGCGGCTTATGTTACAGCTAGCAGAGCTAAAAGACGAGATCACAGCATTAAAACAGGCAGCCGTAGCGCGGCAACGGCGCCGCGAGGTGGAGACGGAAGATGCACTGAAGTGGCTCGCGGATGCACCGGACGCCCCTACCCTACGCCAACTGGTCAAACAACAAGGCGATCCAGGAGAGCAATACGCGCTACCGGTGATGGATGACGTGCCATTGACCCAACGGTTCCAGGAGCTAGAGCAACCTCCGAGAGAAACGACTGTCGTGGCGGTGGATGGCTCGCAGATCAGGCCCGATCGCCACGCGGCCATCCTCTACTACTTGCTCCAAGTGGGCGGCATGATCTTCCGCTATAATGGACGAGCGCCCAGCACGCAGAGCAAGAGTACGCTACACTTCAAGCCCAGCGAGCTCTACGACAAGGAAGGGCTGCTCATCACCGGGCAGTTGGGCCAGCGGCGCACCGTGGCCGAGCTGGAGTACCTGGCTCAACTGACAGCGCAAGCGCGCGCCGCCGGCGCTCCGACCCCGCTGCTGGCGCTCACCGATGGCCCACTCCTCTGGCCTTACAGCGGGCGCAGTGAGGAGGAGAACCGGCAACTGCTGCCGGCCTACTTCACCGCGTTCAGCGACCTGCAACAAAGTGATGGGATGCCGGTAGGCTTTGTGGAACGGCCGGGTGGTCGCCCGCTGGTCAATCTGCTCCGGCTAACACGTCCCAGCGCGGGGAAGGCCGCGAATTCCGCAGCAGAGAGCTCCCCCGACCAGCTCACTGACCGCGAATTGATGGCGCATTTCCTCCAACCGGGGGAACGTTCTATCTGGTTCAAACGTGATTCCCCTATGAATCAGCAACACACCCGGGCCGGGCACGCCATCTGGTTTTCCTACCTCAACATCGGGACGGAGCACTGGCCGGTGATCGCGCGGCTTGAGACTCCAGCTTGGGCCGCTCAGCACGCAGCGTGGGTCAAAATACTACAGCAAGTCCTGCTGCACCAGGCGCGCGTGCTACATGGGCATCCCTACGTGTTGGCCCGTGCCCACGAGTTGGCGCTGGTAACACATCAAGACCAAGCAGCGCTGAACAATTTGCTCCAGCAACAGCTGGTAGCGGCCGGGGTAGTGACTCATGTCTCGGTGAAAGCCGCCCAGAAAGCGTATTTGGGAAGGAAGTAAATAGTAGACAGTAGACGGTAAACGGGAGAGGAGGAATAAGTGAATCGAGAGAACCGAGCTATTCGCATTGGGAATGTGTTACGGGCCGATATTCGCGGTTTTGTGGTAGCTTCGCGCATTCCAGAGCCGGAGGTTCCCACTTTCGGTACTTTTGTGCGCGCCCCCATCCAACAGGGGCAGAGCCAGTTGATCGGGTTGGTCTACAACATTAGTTTGCAGGATGACCCGTTCCTACGGCATCTAGCCGTAACAGTGGAAGAGGATAATCCCGCGCACCAAGAGATCATCGCCGACCAGCGGGAACGCGCTATCCCGATAGAGATCAGCGTGGTAGCCATCGGCTACCGGGACAGCCACGGTTACCGTTACGGGTTGCCGCCGCAGCCCCCCATGATTTTGAAAAATATCACCGTCTGCCGGACGGAAGAAGTCAAGGAGATCACGGCGCGTCCAGAATGGATGCGACTGTTATTGGAAAACCGCGAAGTGCCCGCTGACGAGCTCATTGCACACACAATACAACGCTCTGCCAAACTCCATGCAGGAGAGGAGCAAGCTTATCTGCTGGCCGCTGGACGGTATCTGGCCCGACAGTTGGTACGCGAGCCGTTGCGCTTGGAAACGCTCTTGCAGAGAATGGCCGGCGGGGAGTAGAAAGCATGAGAGAGAGGATAAGAGAAATACCTATTTGGGGCATGATCTTGGGTAGCGTCCTGCTGGTCATCGTTGCCTCGGCGGGGATTGC
>JAIOSN010000235.1 GCA_021107605.1 Anaerolineae bacterium
GAATAACGGCCCGTAAGCCGTCTTGGCCTCGTACCACTCGCCCGCCACCGGCTTTGACGTACTGATCGCGCCCACGGGGCAGCGATAGACGCAGGCATTGCAACCCTCACAGGCCAACGCATCGACGCGGTAAGGTTCCCCCGCTGCGCCGGGAGGAATAATGGCGTCGAAGCGGCAAGCGACATGACATTCCCCACAACTGATACATGCTTCCGGATCAATCCAGGCCAGCGAGCCGCTCCTGAAGATAGCCGCTGATACCTGCTCTGGTTCCAATACCAGACCGAGATTCGCGGCATCCACATCCACATCCGCGATGACTAGCTCTTTTTCACGCGCGGCCAAATCAATCAACGCGGCCGCGACACTGGTCTTGCCGGTGCCACCTTTGCCGCTCAGTACCACAATCTGTTTCATTGAATTTCTCCTTCGAAAATAGTCAGGTAGTCTTTAGTCCAATAGTCTAGTAGTCGTTCTTCGTGCAGGGATGGCATGTGCCAGCACCGGTGTCTCTCTGAAAATAGCAAATCAGCAAATGGCAAATCGGCTAACTAATTTTCGTCACTGCTGGTGTGGCGCACCATATAGCGACTCCTCTAATTCTAGCTATTGGCTCCTCTGAAAAAAGATATCTTAATCTGTTATTCTCATCACGGAGAACACGGCGAAAAAATAAAAAACTCGGTGCCCTCCGTGTCTCTGTGGTGAAAACTGCCCCGCTAACCCACCAACTCCCGCACGCGCAGATACAATTGCGCAAAAGCGTCGCGATATTCCGGGAACACCTCCACCATCAGGATCCCCTCCGCGTAAGCCTCCGCGATGCGGCGATCCAGCGGGATGCGCAGCAGTACCGGTACATCGTGGGCCGCGCAGAACTGCTCAACGCCCTCATCTCCTACGCCCACCCGATTGATGACCACGCCAACCGGCAAACCCAACTCGCCACGCGCTACCTGCACAGCGGCTCGCAGGTCATGCAAGCCAAAAGGCGTCGGCTCTGTCACCAGCAACACAAAATTCGTGCCGCGCATGGTCTCCACCACCGGGCAAGAGTTGCCGGGCGACGCATCCAATATCGCCAGCGTCTCCGCATCCGCTGATAACCCTTGTTGTTTTAATTTCTTGATGATCGGCGGAGCCATCGCCTCGCCGATATTCAGCACCCCTTGCCCAAAGCTGATCGCGCGCTCTCCAACGGCCACACTCCCCCACTCCAACCGCCCGGTAAGCTTGAGCACCTCGCTGAGCGCGCCTGTCGGGCAATTGTAGGTGCAACTGCCACAGCCATGACAGAGCTCCGGGAAAACCAGTACCTTCTTTCCAATTACCGTGATGGCGTTGAACGCGCACACTTCCGCGCAGCGCCCGCAATAAGTGCATAACTCCGCATTGACCTCTGGGATCAGCAACCCCACCTCCTCTGAGCGGGTGATGGTGGGTTTGAGAAAGATGTGGGCATTCGGCTCCTCCACATCGCAATCTAAAAACGTCAATTTTTCGGGACGGTCTGCAAATTCCCCGGCGGCCAAAGTCAACAATAAATTGCAGGCCACCGTAGTTTTGCCGGTTCCCCCCTTGCCACTGGCTACTGTGATTTTCATTTTGGGAAATTACTCCTTGGTCTGATAATGAATTAACCTTGACGGCCCACCAACTTAGTCAGCAGTGGTGGGCCGCGAGTGAAACTTACTTCTCTTACGCGAGCTGAATCTCCGTGCCAATGGAGCAGCGGCGAAAATGCTCCTCGCCTACGGCGGACTGCATGGCACGGATGAATGAGACGCCGGAGCAATGCCCCAACCAGACCATCTCAGGTTCCCTCGCTGCGGTCAGAGCCTCTACCGTCTGGCGGATCCGCTCCGGGGAGGCCCCCAGGAGATGCGTCCCGCCGCCAAACCCAATGACGGGTTGCTTCCAATGACAGTGCACGTGCGCTAGCGTGTTGCGCAATCCTGCGTGGCAACAACCGCAGAGCAGGAAAAGCCCTTGAGAACTCTCAATTACCAATGAGAGATCATCCGCGTAAGGCTCCGGGACATGCTTCTCGTCCACCAACATGGTGTGGTGCGCGCTTCGTCCTTCGGGATAGGGTCGCTCGGTGATCTCGCCGGTCGTCCAGATGCCGGGCACAATCTCCTGCGGCTGCTTGCTAAGCCGCAGCGTCACCTGCGCCAACGCTTGAACAGCGAGCGTCTGCAGATCGGTATGTTCAGGGCCTCGACCGTGGTCAGAGTAATGGCCTTCAAAGAGCGTGGGGTGAGCGTAGAGCGACGTACCTTGCGGCAGGTAGGGCAAGAGCGTTAGCAACCCGCCGGTATGATCTTGATGCGCATGGCTCAGTACCACCGCGTCCAACTCTGCTGGATTAAGATTAAGACATCTCAGGTTATGGATCAGCGCGCTCCCGCTGCTCCCGGTATCAAAGAGCACCTTACCCGCCGGCGACTCGATCCAGATGGACAACCCGTGTTCATTTTTGAATGGGAGGATGACTCGGTCTTCAACCACACAAGTAAGTGTGATCATTGACGCGGTCATCCCAGACTATCCAATTTCTGGGCAGCTGCTACTAACTCCGCCTTGAGAGCGGCTGCTTCTTCTTTTAGGCGGGCCAGCTCGCCTTCCCCGCCTTCGTCCGCGTCGTGCTTATGTTCGCCGGCATACTCGTGCTCTTTACAAGGGCGGGCGTCTTCCAATTTGCCCCCCAAGAATTGCTCCAGCGCGCGGCGCACCGTGCCAGCCGCCCCGGTATGCGCCTGGATGCCAGCTTGTTTGAAGAGTGCAACCGCGCGGTGGCCCATCCCCCCCGCTAACATCACGTCGGCACCCTGTTTCTCAATCCAGGCAGGCACCACATTGGGCCGGTGCTGCTCATAATGGGGATTGGGAAGCACGGTTACATTTTGCACCTCTCGCTCTTCGACATCAACGAAGGCATAATAAGGGCAACGTCCAAAATGGTGAGCTACGATACTCTCTAAACCCGCTGAATTATCTGCTGAAATTGCAATACGCATTTTTTCTCCTAAAGTATAAGTCTCAGTAAATTAAAGCTATCAGAGGTGTCAAAGCGCACCCAGATTTCAAAACTTATTTTGTTACTACTCAGGCCGACCTATTTCAGACCTCCGAGGTCTACCCATCCACCAGGCGGTGCCGAAATTCCGGTCTGGGTAAGCACTTTGACTAGCAAAATCTGTACACAGACCTTGGAGGTCTATCACGCCTGAGTAGTAACCTTATTTTTTTCTTAGTGTCTTGGCGTCTTAGCGGAAAGCTAGCTTTTTGCAGTGAAGCCAAGTATTAGGCCGCCGAGGTCTTGAAGACCTCGGCGGCCTGGAATTGATTTACTGCTTGGCTAGTTTCGCGCCACAGTTGGGACAAGTTAAACTATAACAAGGTACGCCGACCTGATGGGGCTGCGTATGTCCACATGAGGGGCAAACGCAGACTCCAAAGGGACCAGAACCAGGTTTATTTCCCTGTCCCTGCCCGCGCCCACCACCGCCACGTCCTCCACCTACATTCCTACCTCTGCCACGTCCGAAAATACCCATTGCTAACCTCCTCTTGCTAAACGTACTGGATTGTCCAAATTGCTTCTACACTGCGAAAAATCGGATTTCTACAGCTGTACACCATTGCATATAGTAAACTGAATGGCAGTTAAGCCACATACAGCATTGTACTTTTGAGAAAATCAGATTTTTTTCAGGAACGTTGAAGTTTGAAGCGCGGGAAGCGTAATCGATGTCCCGTCTACTGCCTACCGTTTACTGTCTATCGTCTACCCTTAGCTTGTCGCCGCTGCCGGCGACGTCCGCCCTGCCGTCCACGA
>JAIOSN010000100.1 GCA_021107605.1 Anaerolineae bacterium
AGGGGGAGCGTTGGGCCAGGCCGCGTAACGCGGTATTACAACTGTGCTCGATCCCGGCTGTGCCGTAATCTAAGGTAGCGTATCCCACCACCGGCGCGGCGGCCGGGACGGGATAGCGACGTTCAACGAACCCGTTCTCGTCCACGGTGATTCCCGCCAAGAGGGTTCCCTGGCGATCTATGATGTTCCCACGTTGGATGCGCATCTCGTCCAACACCCGGTAAGGATTGCTGGCTTGCGTTTGCAGCTCGGTAGTGCGAATCACGGTCCATAACCCCGTACCGAGGGCCGTCGAGAGAAGGAGTAAGAGTAGCGTGTTCCCCAGGCGACCGGCGGTGCGCCGCAATGAGGGGAGGGGCGCGGCGTTGGGCAAGGTGAGTGTGAGTGGCGGCGGGTGCGGCGCGGAGAGGTTGAGAAGTAAGCCCACGGCCGTCAGCATTGTAAGGAGGGACGAGCCGCCGTAGCTGAGAAAGGGTAACGTCACGCCGGTGATGGGAATCAGTTTGATGTTGCCGGCGATAATGACCCAGCTCTGGATTCCCCACAGCGCCGTGAGTCCTCCGGCCAACAGCGCTTCGAAGGGCGTCTTGCTGGTCTGGGCGATATGCAATCCCCGTTGGATAAGGAGCGCGAGCAGTGCCAGCAATGCTACCGCGCCCACGGCGCCGTATTCTTCCACCAGCGCCGCGTAGACAAAATCGGTATGCACGGCGGGGATCAAGGTGGGATAACCCAGGCCGGGCCCTTCCCCCAATAATCCTCCGGCGGCCAGAGCGAAGAGCGAGCGCAGAATCTGATAGGCGCGGTCGGCTTGCGCCGGCGCCCATGGATCAAGCCAGATGCTGACGCGCAGCGCCACCCGTGCCGAGAGCAATGTTCCTCCTATGGCTAGCGGCGTGAAGAAGAGTAGCCCCGCGAGCACGTGTTTGATCTCGCCCCAAGCCAGATAGAGCATCGCCAGAAAGGTCAGGTAGAAGAGTAACGCGGCCCCCAAGTCCTCTTGCCAGGCTAGGAGCACCAGGGAGAGTCCTACCATCAGCAGGAGCGGCCCCAAGACGGCTAGCCAGAGCTGCCGGCTCTCTCCTTGTGCGGGCACGGCGCGGCGTTCCGCCAGATAGGAAGCCAGGTAAACCACGAGGAGTAATTTGAGCAGCTCCGAGGGTTGGAAATAAATTCCGCGTTGGCCTAAGGGTAGCCCTAGCCAGAGCCGCGCGCCGTAACCGGAGGGGTTCACGCCGAAGGCTATGGTGGTGGCTAAGAGCAGGAGCCCGCTGACCAGCAAGGTGTAGCGATAGCGGCGTAACCAGCGCGGCAACAGGGGGAGCAGGGCCACAGTGCAGAGTATTCCTACGCCTAATGCTAACCAGAGCAGTTGGCGAAGGAGGAAGCCGGGTGCAACCCGTGCCAGGAGGAGCAACCCCCAGCCGGTGAGCAGGGCGACTAGCGGGATGAGCAGCAATTCGCTCTGCGCGAGCCGGATGTGCAGCACTCCCAAGCCCAGGCCCCAGATCACCAGCCAGCCGCCGGTCAACGCGATCAAGTGCCAGCTAGTGAGCGCGGGCGTGGGCGCGGCTACGCCCAGCGTCACCGCGCCGGCAATGACAAAGAGCGCGGCGAGGCAGAATAAGAGCCAAGTCGCAACGGGTGAACAGTAAACGGCAGCCGGCCAATGTCGCCAACCGCTAACGTTGCCTGCCGTTGCTACCCTATTCTTTGACTTCATTCTCTATCCTTCATTTGGTTGTGGGAGCTAGCCACTATCTGCTCTAGGGCACTGAGGCGCCTACTCCGAATCAGAGTCGCCGTTGGCTTTTCAACCTGCAACTTCTAACCTGCAACCTTCAACCTTCAACTTTTAACTTTTAACTTTCAACCTTTGCCACAAACTCCACCGATGGATGGCACTGCCCGCAACCCACATAAGGATCCTCGACTTTCCCACCGCTCTGGCTACAGGTTGCGCTGACCAACAGACGTGGCTTTTCCCAGAAGCGCCACGGTCGCCTGCCAATCTGAGCATGGAGTGTCATCTGTGGGCAAGCATTGACCCGCCTGATTTCCGGCGCCGGGCAATCACGGCAGAGTTCCGCCGTCCAGCGTGCGGCGTCGGGATCTGCCAAGAGGCGACATTCCGCCTGCCCATCATGCCAGCGTCGTGTATCCACGTAGTAATAGGGGCAGTGACGTCCATAAGGGGTGCGCATTAGGCCTCTTCGACGGGGAAATAGCCCAGGATGTACTGGCGATTGATATAGATCAGGGAGGCCTCGTTCGGAAGCTGTATGGAACTCTCGGTGAGGAAATGAATTGAGGCGTTGGTGATGGGCAGAAAAGTACCTTTCCAGAAATCCAGGAAGTTTTTGGTATTGGCCTCACTGAACATGGGGGCCTGACCTTGCACGACAAAGAGAGGGAAGTAGAAGAAGAGTGTTCTCGTCCGGGGCGGGGTTTTATATTGAGCATTGCTCTCTGCCTGGAGAAAGTGGAGGAGTTGAACTTCGTCACGGTATACTAGGAGCTGCGTGGGCGTGGCGGTGGGCAAGCCGGTGAAACTCCAGGGGATGATTTGCGGCTCATTGAGTGCCAGTATGGCGAGCCCGTCTTGGTTTAGGTAAGGATGGGGAACACCTAAACTCTCAAATTCGCCTTTAGCCCAGAAAACATCGGTGATAACTTCTATCTGGTGATATTGGATGGGAGACTTTAATTCTCCCCGTCCGCTTAATAGACTCATTTTTCTCTCCTTTTGTAAGATAAAGTTAATAGTTAGCTCTACTGAAAAAAGATAGCTTGCCGCAAAGATGCTAAGGACGCTAAGAAAAAAATAAGTTTACTACTCAGGCGGGCTAGACCTCCGAGGTCTGGATACCGGTTTTGCTGGTCAAAGTACCTCCCCAGACCGAGATTGCGCCACCCAGCGGCGGATGGGTAGACCTCTGAGGTCTGATAGGCCAGCCTGAGTAGTAACAAAATAAGTTTCTAATCTTCGTGCTCTCCGTGCCTCTGTGGTGAAATTCTTGCTTCAACTTTTAACTTTCGACCTTTGCCCTTTGACTTTCGACTTGCAACTTGAGTTTTTCCTCCCCTATCACCGGCACATTGAGCTTTTGCGCCTGACGGAACTTCGTCCCACCGCGCTTCTCCCCGACCAGCAGATAATCGGTGTTGCTGCTGATGGCGCCGGTGACTTTGCCGCCGCGCTCCTCAATCCATGCCTTGATTTCTTGGCGCGGCTTGGAGAGTTTCCCGGTGATGACGAAGGTCTTGCCGTCCAGCGGCCCGGCGCTTGCTCCGTGCGCGCACGACTGCGCAGTGAGCTGCACGCCGGCGCGCCGTAACTTCTTCACCAACGTCTGATGACGCTCGCTGGCGAACCAGGTCTGGATGTTAGCCGCGATGATCGGCCCGATCCCCTCGATGGCGGTGAGCGTCTCTTCCGGGGCCTCCAGTGTCGTCTGGAGCGCACCGAACTCCGTCGCCAGCGTCTCCGCCACCGTTTTGCCGACGCCGCGAATACCCAGCGCGGTGAGGAGCTGTCCCAACCTCCGCTGCTTGGCGGCCGCGATAGCCGTCAGTAAGTTAGCCGCTCGCTTCTCCGCGAAGCCTTCCAACTTCAATAACTCCTCGGCGGTGAGCGCGTAGAGGTCGGCGGGATCTTGGATCAATTCTGCCGTGACCAGCTGCTCCGCCGTGCGCTCGCCCAGCCCCTCGATATCC
>JAIOSN010000029.1 GCA_021107605.1 Anaerolineae bacterium
CTTGACGGTGATTAAGGGAAATGCTGATCGGCTTTCCTCCCTGGTCAATGATCTGCTGGACATCTCGCGTCTGGAAAGCGGCCGGATCGTTTTGGAGCTGGCCCCGCTGGAAATGCCGTTCCTGATTGAGCAAGTGGCCCTTACCATCACGCCGAGAGCCAATACGAAGGATATCCGGGTGCAGACAATTGTCCCGGCTGGATTGCCTAAAGTTTGCGGAGATAGTGACCGCATCAATCAAATCTTGACCAACTTGGTTGGTAACGCGTACAAATACACGCCGCCTGGCGGCATCATCTCCATACAAGCTTACGTCAAAGATGAGCTGTTTCATCTGGGCGTGCGGGATACGGGGATTGGCATCACCAGAGAAGATCAGGAGAAAGTTTTCGAGCGTTTCTTCCGGGTAGATGATCCCTTGGTGCAAGAAGAAGCGGGGACCGGATTGGGATTATCGATTACTGTCTCCTTGGTGCATCTGCACGGCGGCGAGATTTCCTTGGAGAGCGAGCCAGGGGAAGGAAGTATCTTCACCATCACCTTGCCTCTGGCAGAAGGAGAGAGCCGCGAGCCAGTGGGAGAGCCTCCCACCAGTTTCGTAACGGTGGATAGACCGGTGGTTTTAGTAGTGGAGGATGACACCGAAGTAGCGGGATTACTGAGACTCACGTTGGAGAGCGATGGACACCAAGTGCTGGTTGCCAGGTCAGGGGAAGAGGCGTTGCGCGTGGCCCGTGAGCGACATCCGGACTTGATCTCCTTGGATATTCGTTTGCCTGGGTTGGATGGCTTTGAAGTGTTGGAATTATTGAAACGCGCACCTGAGACGGCCGATATTCCGGTGGTAATTGTTTCGGTCATTAACGAGAGCACGGAACAAGGGCTAGAACTGGGAGCAGTAGATTATCTGACGAAGCCGGTGGATACCGGCGAGCTGTTGAATGTGGTCAACGCAGCTATTTCACGCCAAGAAGGGATGATACTGGTTGCCGATGATGATCATGATACTCTGGTCATGTTGCGGGAAGCCCTGCGCGCGGCGGGATTGAACGTGCGCACTACTGGGCGCGGCGATCGCGCGATGCAACTAGCGCGCGCTATTCATCCAGCTCTGTTTTTGTTGGATTTGCAGTTACCGGGATTAGATGGCTATCAGATCTTGAAACAGTTACGCCAAAATAGCCATACGGCTGATATCCCGGTTATCGTAATGACGGGGACCGGTGCTACTGAGTCTGAGCTGACCGGGGCGGTCGCAGGAGCAAGCGTAGTACGCTTCTTGACCAAACCTTTCTCCGTGGAGAAACTGGCGCAGGAGATTTCTCAGTTAGTGGCTGATCAAAGTGCGTAAGGGAGAGAGCTATGGCCAAGATTCTAGTGGCGGAAGACGAACGTGATATTCGTGATCTGATTGCTTTCACATTGCGCTTTGCGGGCTTTGATGTGGAGCTGGCGATGAATGGCGATGAAGCTGTCGAGAAGGCAATGCAGGTCAAGCCGGACCTGATCTTGATGGATGTTCGCATGCCGAAACAGACAGGTTACGAAGCGTGTCGGGTCCTCAAAACTAAAGAAGAGCTGGTTGCGGTGCCCGTCGTATTTCTCTCGGCTAAAGGACAGGAGAGCGAGATCAGTAAAGGGATGAGTGTCGGCGGCACAGATTATATCCTCAAGCCGTTTGCCCCGGACGATTTGATCAAACAGGTTAAGCGGATTCTGGCAGAGCACGGTAATTTAGAGTAAGTCGTAGAGGACATTGGATGAGCGCCATTATTTTAGAGAGCAGCTTGGTGCATTATGAAGCGCTAGGGCGCGGTAAGCCCTTGCTTTTCCTGCACGATTGGCTAGGCTCGTGGCGTTACTGGGTACCGACGATGATGGAATTGTCGCATTCCCGGCGTGCCTATGCTCTGGATTTCTGGGGCTTTGGAGATTCTGACAAGGCGCGTGCTTATTACTCTGTTGATGGTTACGTGCGTCAGGTTGATCTCTTTATGCAGCAGTTGGGAATTAGTGAAATTCCAATTATTGGTCACGGGCTGGGCGGTATCATAGCGCTCCGTTTCGCCAAGAAATTCCCCAAAAGGGTGCAGCAGGTTATGATTGTGAGCACCCCGCTCTCCGGTCCATATTTGGACCAGTCCTTGAGTAGTTTTGCCGGCGGCGATAACCCTGCCTCCCGCATTTTGGGACGCCAGCTAAATTCCTACCAGGAAGTGGCGATGGAGGCTTCCAAGACAGATGCGCTGGCGGTAGTGGAGACGGTGCGTTCTTTTTTGCAGGAAGACCTTACGTTGTTAGTGGAAGATCTGACTATTCCGGTGATGTTAGTCTACGGCTCTCAAGATAATATCATCCGGCACCCGCCGGGAGAGTGGTTGGATGATCTTGATTACTTTAATGCCTACGCGTTTCTTTTAGAGGATGCGCAGCATTATCCGATGCTAGAGGAACCTACGAAGTTTAACCGTCTACTGTTGGATTTCCTGATCCATGAGAATGCCTGGAATAAGATTGAAGTTAAGGAAAGCTGGCGCCGCCGGATGCGTTAGCGGCCCCCCACTGAGGTTATGGATGGGGATGGGCGTAATGCTTGCGGATAGAGCGGTAGCAGTGGAAGGATGAGGTAGATGAAACGTGCGACGCCTGTTGCGGACCCCCGAGCGGTGGGGGTAATGAGCCGGACTTTAGTTTTGATGGCATTTCTGGTGGCCTTCGCGGTACCATCGGGCTTGCTCCCTATTATCCCGGCGATCCCGCACTCTCCTTCTGCGGAGAGCGAAGTAAAAGTCCCCGCATTTCAAGTGTTTTCTTTTAGCCAGCCGGTTTCTCCCACGGTTACTGTTCCGCCCCCCCATCCTACCCCGACTATTCCTCACGTGGGTATTATTGCCGGACATCTAGGCAATGATAGCGGTGCCGTCTGTCCCGATGGCTTGCAAGAGGTAGAGATCAACAAAAAGATCGCGGATCTAGTGGTGCAAAATCTCTTAGCCAGAGGCTGGCGGGTAGAGCTCTTGGAGGAATTTGACGAGCGGTTAGAAGGTTATCAAGCCGATGCCTTGGTCTCCATTCACGCGGATTCCTGCACTTTCCCGGGCAAATCGGGGTTCAAGGTCGCGCGCGCGGAATCCAAGTATGACCCTTGGGCTGAGGATGAGTTAGTGCGCTGTCTAACGGTGAACTATCAGGAGCAGACCGGCTTGGCATTCGACGCTAACACTATCACCTACGATATGAAACGTTATCACGTGTACAACGAAATCCATGCTGACACGCCGGCCGCTATTATCGAAACGGGCTTTATGCTGGATGATCGTGATATACTCACGCAACATACCGCTGTAGTGGCCCAGGGAATTATTGAAGGGTTGATCTGTTTTGTGGAAGGTGAGTCAACTGAATAGATTACTACTCACCCACCCTGCAAAATTCAAGAGCGGATGCAGATTCGCGCAGATAAAATAGAAAATCAGCGGTTATTACCTTGACAATGTCATATTCGAGATCACTAGACCTCCGAGGTCTACCCAAATCCGCCGCTTGGTGGCGAAATCGCGGTCTTGCTAGGTGCTTTGACCAGCAAAACCGGTACCCAGACCTCGGAGGTCTGTCACGCCTGAGTAGTAACAATCAGCATTCATCTGTGTTCTAAAGGAGCTATTCTCGCACTTTACCTGGGGATGGCCGAGTAGTAACCTGAATAATTTGTTTGTGTTGGACGAGTTGCTTTTTCGATGATACTAGGGTACACTTTTATCATTCACTAACTGACTAAGGGAGGATCTGATGGCATCGTATCAAAAAATTGTGATTGTAGGGAACTTGGGTCGTGATCCGGAGATGCGCTACACCCCGGATGGCACGCCGGTCACCGATTTTTCTGTGGCTACCAACAGGAAATGGAGCAATTCTGATGGTTCAGCGGGAGAGGAGACTACTTGGTTCCGTGTTACAGTTTGGCGCCGGCAGGCGGAAACCGTAGCTCAATATCTCAAGAAAGGGAGTCAGGTGTTGGTGGAGGGCCGTATGAAGGCGGATCGCGCTACCGGTGGGCCGCGCGTCTGGAGCGGCCAGGATGGCGTGGCGCGGGCCAGCTACGAGATTACGGCTAACCGGGTTATCTTCTTGGGGGGCCGGGCCAACGCGGCCGGAGCAGGTGAGAGCGCACCAGCCAGCGGAGGCGCGGATTTCCCCGAGGATGAAATTCCCTTTTAGCTAGATGAGGAAATTTATCTAAAAACAGAGGAGTGCGGTCAGGCTTCTCTGTTTTTGTCAGCTATTAACGATATGCGCAGAAGGTCCCATGTGGGATTCCACACCAACAATAATGAAAATGCTTCACTAACGCGAATATCTTTCTTGAGGCAGACTTTTGACTTTCAACTTTTGGTTTTAGACTTATTTTCAGAGGAGGGTAGCTTAGATGTCAGAACCTAAACGACGTGCGTTGAACGTAGAACTACCGGCGGATCTGGAGCCGATTTATGCTAATTTTGCGTTGATCGTCCATTCTCCCTCGGAACTGATTGTCGACTTGGCACAGGCTTTGCCCAATCAGCCTAAAGTGCGGGTGAAGTCGCGTATAGTGATGACACCATTGAACGCGAAACTGTTGCTGCGCGCGTTGCAGGATAATTTGCGCAAATATGAATCCTCGTATGGCGAAATCAAGTTGCCGGGACGGGGAGATGATTTGGCTCGTGCTTTTTTTGCCGGCGGCGGGGCGCAGAATCAGAAGGAATAGGCGCCGGCTGAAGTTTAGAAAAAGAGAGCTGGGACGCAGATTTACCTGATAAAGGCTGATTTATAGGATAAAGACAAATCTTTTAGGTTTTATCTGCGTTCCATAAAAGGGTTGGGCGGTGAAAAACAATCTTTGAAAAATCAATAACACGAAGAGTTTCATGATGAAGAATAA
The DNA here is from genome assembly GCA_021107605.1 of Anaerolineae bacterium. Classification (GTDB taxonomy): domain Bacteria; phylum Chloroflexota; class Anaerolineae; order B4-G1; family SLSP01; genus G713. The sequence goes on from JAIOSN010000029.1 coordinate 4,922, forward strand.
GAAATTGGTATCAGTGCTTTTATTGGTTATTGTTGGGTTTGCAGTTGTTCTGCTTATGGTCTTCCTAAGGAATAGATACATACAAACAGAACAAGAAAGACTAGCAAAGCAAATCATTCACGTATTTATGGAGGCAGAAGGAATTAATATCCAACCGAATGCAGAAGAATATACAATATTTATGAGACGTATTGTATGGGGTGAATATCCTGAATTAACAGAACTCGATTCTGATTTCATTGAGAATCAAACTGAGTTAGATTATGTACTTGATTATGCTTGGAAGCATTCAGGATATGAAGATCTTTATGGAGAATATGATGAGCCAAACACAAATGAAAATGAAGCGGAGCCACCACCAACTGAATTAAATAAGTAGTGCTGCAATCGGCAGTGAAACGCGCTTTGAGGTTAGATTTCTGGCAAATGTGACTTTCACGCATCCGCCACACGGGTGATGCGCAGGTAGATAGAGGACAGCTGTATTTATCCGTATTCAGTCTGACTTTCGACCTTTGACTTTCGACTTTCGACTATTAACTTATCAGAGTGAGGTTTAGATGAGATCAAAGAATAACTGGCGCGTGTTAATTACCGGCGGGGCGGGTTTTATCGGTTCGCACCTGGCAGAGGCGCTCTTGGCGCGCGGCGATGTGGTCATGATCATTGATGACCTTTCCACCGGACGCTTGGAGAATATCCAACATTTGCGGGATAATCCCAATTTTAGTTTTGCTATCGACACCATCACCAATGAGTTGGTGATGGACCGGTTGGTGAGCGAATGTGACCTGATCTTCCATCTGGCGGCGGCTGTGGGAGTGCAACTTATCATTAGCGATCCGGTGCGGACCATCGAAACCAATATCTTGGGGACACACGCGGTGCTCAAGGCGGCTGCCCGTTACCGGAAGCCAGTTTTTATCGCTTCCACCTCGGAAGTTTACGGGAAAGGGGAGCGAGTTCCTTTCCATGAGGAGGATGACCGGGTTTTAGGGCCTACGACCAAATCTCGTTGGAGTTATTCTGATTCCAAGGCGATTGATGAGTTTCTGGGGCTGGCCTACCATCAGAAATTTGGGCTGCCGGTGACGATTGTCCGTTTCTTCAACACGGTTGGCCCGCGCCAGACGGGGCAATACGGGATGGTGGTGCCGCGTTTTGTCCAGCAGGCATTGCGCGGCGACCCTCTTACGGTCTACGGTGATGGGGGCCAGAGCCGTTGCTTCTGCAACGTGCGCGACGTGGTGCGCGTGCTCTTGCTGCTTGCCGGTACGCCAGAGGCGGTGGGAGAGGTTTTCAACGTGGGGAGTATCGAGGAGGTCTCCATTTTGGAGCTGGCGCAGAAAGTGCAGGCACTGGTGGGTGAGCAGCAGTCGGAGATTGTCTTCGTCTCTTATGATGAAGCCTACGCTCCTGGCTTTGAGGATATGCGGCGACGGGTGCCCTCCATTGATAAGATAACGCGGTTTACTGGTTGGCGACCTCAGATTTCTTTGGACGAGACAATTCAGGAAGTAATCACTTATTATCGAGCAGAGGAGAGTTAAGATGAGATTGTTGGAGAAGATCGACCGCCGTGAGGCGGTAGTGGGAATCATTGGTTTGGGCTACGTGGGATTGCCGTTGGCCGTGGCCTGCGCAGAAGTGGGTTTTCAGGTACGCGGCATCGATATTGATACGGAGAAGGTGGCGGCGGTCAATCGCCAGGAATCGTACATCGAGGATGTTACCTCGGAGCGGTTGGCGTGTCTCGCCGATCGCATCTTCGCGACGACGGATTATGCGGTACTGGCGGAGTGTGATGCGGTGAGCGTCTGCGTGCCCACGCCGCTGCGCAAGACCGGCGATCCGGACGTCTCGTATATCATCAGCGCGATGGATCAGATAGCGCGCTATCTGCATCCTGGCATGTTGGTGGTGTTGGAGAGCACCACCTATCCCGGTACTACCACGGAGATAGCCTTGCCCCGGCTGGAAGAGGGCGGCCTGCGGATCGGGGAGGATTTCTATCTCTGTTTTTCCCCGGAGCGCGTCGATCCAGGGCGTGAGGATTGGACAACGCAGACGACGCCCAAGGTCATTGGCGGCGTGACGCCGGCCTGTTTGGCGGCGGGCGAGGCGCTCTATGGCGCAGCGATGCAGACCATCGTGCCTGTCTCCTCGCCAGCGGCAGCGGAGATGGTCAAGCTGTTGGAGAACACCTTCCGGGCAGTGAATATCGCCATGGTCAACGAGATGCTCCTGATGTGCGAGAAGTTGGACTTGGACGTCTGGGAAGTTATCGAAGCGGCAGCGACCAAGCCCTTCGGCTTTATGAAATTTACGCCGGGACCGGGTATCGGCGGGCATTGTATCCCCATCGATCCGCTCTATCTCTCTTGGAAGCTGAAATCACTCAAATTCACGGCCCATTTCATCGACCTGGCCGATGAGATTAACTCTGCTATGCCGCGCTATTGGGTGGGGCAAGTGCAAGAGGTGCTGAATGAGGTGGTCAAACCGGTGAAAGGAAGCCGGGTTTTGGTGCTGGGAGTGGCGTACAAGAAGGATACCAGTGATCTACGAGAATCGCCGGCGTTGGACATCATCCATCTGTTGGGGGAGAAGGGCGCAGCGGTTGTGTACCATGATCCGTATGTCTCTTCCTTCAACTACGATGGCATGGCGATGATCTCGGAGCCGGATTTGGATGCGGCGTTGCAAGCCGCCGATTGCGTGGTGATTGTGACGGATCACAGCGTGTATGATTGGGAGCAGATTGCCCGGCAGTCGCGCCTGGTGGTGGATACCCGCAATGCGTTGCGAGACAGAGATTAGTGAATTGGGGATAGAGAACAACTAATCCCTAATCCCCAATCACTCTATTCACAAGGAGTTTATATGACAAATGAAAAAAACACTTATTTGGTGACCGGTGTGGCGGGTTTCATCGCCTCGAAGGTGGCCGAATTTCTCTTGGATGCGGGCCATCAGGTCGTGGGCGTGGATAATTTCAGCGCGGCTTATGATATTCGCCTGAAAGAATGGCGGTTGGCACAGATCCAGGGGCGGCCGAACTTTGCTTTCCACCGGCTGGATATTACCGAGCGCGGTGCACTGACTGCGCTCTTTCAGGCCGAGGCGCCCTTTGACGCCGTCATCAATCTGGCGGCGTGGGCCGGCGTGCGAAAGTCGGTAGCCAATCCCTGGATCTATCTGGAGACCAACGTGCAAGGGACGCTCAACTTGTTGGATCTCTGCCGCGAGCACGACGTGCAGAAATTTGTGCTCGCTTCCACTTCTAGCCTCTACGGGGCGGATAATCCTATGCCCTATCACGAGGCGCAGGATACCAGTCGCCCGTTATCGCCTTACGCTGCCTCTAAGAAGGCGGCGGAGGCAATGTGCTACACGTACCATTACCTACATGGTCTTGACGTGACCGTCTTCCGTTACTTCACCGTCTACGGTCCGGCGGGACGCCCGGATATGAGTCTCTTCCGCTTCACCCAGTGGATCAATGAAGAGCGCGTGGTGACGATCTACGGTGATGGTTCTCAAAAACGTGATTTTACTTATGTGGACGATATCGCACGAGGCACTATTGCCGGCCTCAAACCCCTCGGCTACGAGATAATCAACTTGGGGTCGGATACGCCGGTGGTCTTGATGGATACGGTACATCTGATCGAAGAGCTGAGCGGGAAGCAAGCGCGGTTGGAATATCAACCGCGTCATCCTGCTGACGTTATGGCTACCTGGGCTGACATCAGCAAGGCGGAACGGCTCTTGGGTTGGCGCCCGCAATTATCGTACCAGGAGGGCATTGCCGCGCTGGTGAGCTGGTACCAGGAGAACCGGGAATGGGCGCAGGATGTGGTGACGTAGGCGAGCAAATGAGCAAATGGCAAGTGGCAAGTGGTGATTTGTCTTGCTGTGACGGATCATTCAACCATAATTGAAGGTAGCTGGCGTAGCAAGCACGGTAGACATTATATCGATTAGAAAGGGACAAACAGATGCAGTTGTAGGGGGGGGAAGTCCAAGGTCGAAAATTCAGTCTGAAATTATGCAGACCACAACCGGTCTCAAAAACAGCGTCCTTGAAGCCAGCTTTCCAATTCCGAATTATATCTTTGACAATGAACTCTTGGCGAGTATATCCGGTTAGTGCCAAAAGAGCCGTCGGTTTTTCGGCATATTCTATTCTTGATATTTGCTCACTGGTGTCCCCCCCCATATGGGGGACACCCTGTAGTTTACCCAGATTTCGCATTCTGTCTAATTTAATTGGTATAATGTCTCCTATATTCACGCCAGCCTTGAATATGGCGTTGAATGGTAATCTTATTCAAGGTAGCCTTGAACATAAAATAACACATACGGGGTTGCATGACCATGCCAAAAGATAGTTTGCTTGTTGCCACCCGTGCGGGACAATATCTACCGCAGCTCAGGGGCTATCGTGCGTTTATCCCCGCGCCTCTGCCGCCAGACCCGCCCGTGCAACTTAGTGGAGAGCTACAGAAGTTGCTCTCGCAGGCAGATCGGGCGTTGGGACGTCTGGATGGTTCGATCCAGACTTTGCCCAACTCGGATTTGTTCGTCTTGATGTACGTGCGTAAAGAGGCGGTGTTATCCAGCCAGATCGAGGGGACGCAGAGCTCATTGCAAGACCTGCTGGCGGCAGAGGCGCCAGTCTTGGATCCAGATCGCCCACGTGATGTGGGGGAAGTGGTCAATTATGTGCGGGCCCTGAATTACGGTCTGGCGCGTCTAGCAAAACTGCCGGTTTCCATTCGTCTGATCCGGGAGATTCACGCCCAGCTGCTTGCAGGTGTGCGCGGTTCACATCTGACGCCGGGGGAACTGCGCCGTAGTCAGAACTGGATTGGACCGGGCGGATGCACCTTTGGAGCCTGGCGACTGCCTTTGCCAGACGGCCCAGGGCCGTGGGAAATCGCGGCTACCGGTGTGCAGTTCACCTGCATGAGCAAGCTTACATAATAATTTACCGGGAGGGGTAGGAAGATGAATATTGCAACCGGTACGCTTAATAAACTGCAAGGTTTGGAGCGCTTGTACCGACAGGGTTTCCACAGTGAAATAATTGACCGGACCATTGATAAGCTGTTGGATATGGAGAGTCACCGGGCGCGCAAGGAGCAGCGTGAGCTGGAAGCCCACTTGGCCGCTTATGAGGGCCAGTATCAGATATCGTCTAAAGAGTTCTACCGTCGTTTCCGAGCTGGTGAGCTGGGAGATGAGATGGATTTCGTCGAGTGGAGCATATTCTATGAGCTGCACCGGGTCATCCTTGAGCGGATAGAAGTGCTGGGAACTTCTACTCAATGACTACTACCCCTGCCGAATACCTTCTGCAGTTGAAAGCCCAATTGGTGATCAGCCCGGTTGTTGCGACTTTCATCTTCATTGAGGAAAGAATATGGCCGGAGCGTGGATATATTCGTATCCGGATGACGTTAGATAATGGAGATTTCTTGGAAGTAGCGGAATATTTTGTACTCAGAGCTGGTGAGCATGTGACGCGTCGCTATCGATATCAATGGATGGACGGGACATGTCAA
>JAIOSN010000245.1 GCA_021107605.1 Anaerolineae bacterium
CTCTGGATAGTGCGCCAGCACCTCCAATGAGTCATCCTCTGAGGCATTATCCACCACGATAATCTCGCAACCAGCATAATTTTGGGCATACAGGCTAGCCAGACAAGCGGGCAAATGTGGGGCGCCGTTCCAGTTGGGAATGATAACGGAAATGGAAAGAGAGCCGCTGGTCGCCATCCCCCCTCCTCGCTCACTCGCTTCTTCGCTCACTCGCCTTTCTGCTTTCTCGCTCACTCGCCCTCTCGCTTTCTCGCTCATTCACTTTCTCGCTTTCTCGCTCACTCGCTTTCTCGCTTTCTCGCTCACTCGCCTTCTCGCTCTATCGCTTCCGCTAGCGCTTCCTGCCAGGGGCGCAACGTGATGCCCACCGCAGCGCCGGCGCTGTTTGCCAGCGGGGCGTAGAGCGGTGGAGTGCTCGCGCGTGCGAAGTAAGCGGAGCTGATCGGTTCGATGGGAATGTCAGCCCGGCCACTCAGGCGCAGAATCTCTTGAGCGAACTCGAAACGCGAAACGGCGCCCTGGTTGACAAAGTGATAAATGCCGTAGGCGTGCGTCTGGATCAGTTGCGCGATAGCTTGAGCCAAATCCTCCACGTAGGTAGGGTTCCCGATCTCGTCGGTGACGACTTTGAGCGATCCATGCTTGTTGGCCAGCTGGATTATCTTGTGAGGGAAGTTATTGCCGCCTGCCGCGTAGAGCCAGGCCGTCCGCACGATGTAAAAACGATCGAGCAGATTTTGCGTGTACCACTCGCCCGCCAATTTGGAGCGTCCGTAAGCGTTGAGGGGCTGGCGCGTGGCCCATTCGTGATAGGGCTCTTCCGCGTGACCATCGAAGACCTCGTTGGTGCTCACGTAGAGCATCTCCGCACCCACCTCGGCGGCGACCAGCGCCACATTCTGCGTCCCCATCCCGTTGACGCGGTAAGCAGCCTGCGGGTCACGGGCGCAACCATCCACGTTGGTCATCGCCGCCGGATGAATGAGCAGATCGGGGCGGAACTGCCGCGCTAACGCCAACAGCTCCTCGCGGTCGGTGATGTCCCGGTCTGGCAAGTCTACGCCCACCACCTGGTGATGAGCCAACTGTGGTAAAAGCGTACGTCCCAATTGGCCTTTATGTCCGGTCAGTATGATCTTCATGGTTTCCCTCCGAGTTGGTATTTTAAGCAGACTCATAATAGCAGAGCCAAACGATTTGTCGAACGGTAAACGCGGTTGACATAAAAAAATAGCTCGCCACAGAGGCACAGAGAGCACCGAGAAAAACGAGTTAGGGGAGAGGTTAGTTTGATTCCTCTGAGAAAAGGTTGGTCGCCGCCAAGACGCCAAGCCGCTAAGAAAAAATTGGAGTTCTAAAATCTTCGCGCCTTTGCGTCTTCGTGGTGGAATACTTGGTTTTTTCAGGAGCGCCAAGTTTGACTTCACTGAAAAAAAATAGGTTTCAAATCTCTGGGTTCTCCGTGCCTCCGTGGGGAAATTTTTAGCAAAATCAGTTTGGTTGGACAAGCGATGAATCCCATTTATACTTTTTATCAGCTAATGGAATTTCGTTGAAAAGTGAGTTAGGCAAGAAGAGAGGCGAAATGAAAGTTCACGTGTTACAAAATGCACAAATCTATACCGGGGATCCGGCCCGCCCGTGGGCACACACGCTGGCAATTGCAGCGGATCGCATTGTGGCCCTTGATCAGGAGGCCACCCGTTGGGAGGCCGCTCCCAGCGCAACCATCACAGATATGGAGGGCGCCACTATCATCCCTGGCTTGATTGACTCACACCTGCACTTGATGTGGTATGCGTTGGCGCAGGATGAACTCGCGCTGCGCGATCTGACGCGGGAAGAGCTCTTGCAGCGGGTGGCAGAGAAAGCGGTGGAAGTACCGCCGGGCACCTGGATCCAAGGGCGCAATTGGGATCAGAACTTGTGGGCCGATGACCGGTTCCCCACTGCGGCAGAATTAGATAGCGTGGCTCCACACAACCCCGTCGTGTTGACCGCCAAGAGCGCGCACGCAGTCGTTGCCAACAGCATGGCGCTACACGAGGCCGGTATCACTGCGAAGACACCTGATCCTGCCGGGGGCGAACTCGGTCGCCACGCTGACGGCTCCCCCAACGGGATGCTCTTTGAACATGCTATGCAGCTGGTACTAGCGGCGGTGCCGGAACCGACCCTGGACGAAGTAATTGCTGCGCTGCGAGGCGTCCAAGAGCAACTGCTCGCGGTGGGATTGACCGGGATCCACGATATGGACGGCGCCCCGGCTTTCGCGGCATTCCAGGCGTTGCACCGCGAGCACGCGCTGCATGTGCGAGTCGTCAAATACGTGTGGCAAGATGCACTGGCCGGAGTGCTGGCCGCGGGGCTGCGCTCCGGCGGCGGGGATGATTGGCTCCGTTTCGGCGGCCTCAAACTCTTTGCCGATGGCGCGTTGGGCGCGCGGACGGCCGCACTCTTCGCGCCTTACGAGGGAGAGCCGGAGAACGTAGGTCTGCTCAC
>JAIOSN010000077.1 GCA_021107605.1 Anaerolineae bacterium
ACGGCCCTTCCAAAGATACCTCGCCTGTCGGCGACCAAGCGCGACGGACAACTTCCCCACTAGCTCCCAGTAAACCATAATCCCCAGAGTTTATGTAGAGATGAAACGCGCCGCCATTTCCGGTCTCCACCTGACAGCGGACTGAAGCCGTAGCCTGAAGCGGTTGAGCTGGATCTGCTACGCCTTGAAAAACCACCTCACCATCGGCCACCAAGCGCACCCAGGCATGTTCCCCCGGTTCCAAGCGTACCGTAACACTGTTATCAGCCGCCGGAGCAAAAGTAGGCGCATTGACCAGTTGCGGTGCAGCGGTCATCGCTACCGGTTGGGTCGGAGATATAGTGGAGGTAGGCTCAACTGCAGAACCGTCTCCCCCGATCTTCAGATAAAGATACCCCCCCCCCGCCAGTAGAGCAAAAAAGAGCGTGGCTCCAATCAAGGCCCAGATAAGCGGAGGCAGAGAATCGGAACCTACATTGGCTTCCTCATCTTCAGTCGGCGGTGGCGCAAATCTAGTAGGCCGATCGTGCATAATTCTCTCAGAAGATATTTGCTGAGCCGCGGGGATGCGCGGTTGCATAGGTCGCCCTTCAACCTCTGCTTGATAACGCGCCAGAGCTTCTTCTACCGGTAAGCCTAAAAACCGCGCATAGTTGCGGATAAAACCACGCGCTTGGATGCCCCCCGGTAAAGCTGCATAATCCCCTACTTCCAGCGCCTGAAGATAACGCTGCCGGATTTTCAGTTGCCCTTCAACATCCGCAACTGAAAGATTACGCGCTTCCCGTGCGCGACGCAGCCACAACCCCAAACCCTCTCCCATTACTCCTCCGCTTCGATAATCACCTGGATTTGGGCGGAGACCCCTTCGTCCAGCCTTAGTTCAATACTCTGCTCTCCTAATTCCCGCAACGGTTGTTCCATTAAAACTTGGCGTCTATCAAAATCCGCTCCGAGTACCTTCTCGATAGCCTCAGTGACATCCTGATTGGTGATCGAACCGTAGAGACGCCCCGTCTCACCGGCTTTAACCTGGAAGGTGAAAACCTTACCCTGGAGTTCCTTGGCCACCAGTTCGGCTTTAGAGCGGGACTTAGCCCGGCTCAACTTACGCCGCTCATTGAAATTCTTTGCCTCCTGTACGGCTGCTTTGGTAGCCAGCACCGCCAAGCCACGCGGGAACAAGTAATTACGCGCATAACCAACCGCCACATCACAGACCTCATTCATCTCACCAACATTTGTCACATTCTCTTTCAAAACAATTTTCATCAGCTTCCTCCAAATATAAAATTAAATCCACTCAGCTGTTTCACGTGAAACAGGTCAAACTCCTAATCCCAAGAGGCGGGTTTGAAGAGCCAATAACCACCGCGTGATTCGCTGCATCAAAGTGGGTTTTTCAAGCAACTGTAGTCCAATTTGATAAGTCACCAATCCAGCCTGGCGCTCACTAGATTTGAACAGTGCCAGACCTAAGGCTAGGAATGTTTCCCCCTGCCGTTGTTGATCTCCCAGCTCCTCGAACAAACTGCCCGCCCGCCGCCACTGCTTGATGGCCTCCTCGCGTTCTCCCATGGAAGCGTGGATCCCACCCAGATTACCAACCACTTCTGCTTCTCGCGCCTTATCTTCCAAGCGCACAAAAATCCGCTGTGCTTCTACTAGTGTTTCCAAGGCCTCTTCCCAACGTCCCTGTTTACGACGAATGATTCCCAGATTGTTGAGCATCTCGCCGACTTCCAGCTCCTTCTCATCTTCAGCGAAGTGCTCCAGAGCCTCGTTAAAACGTCTTGCGGCCTCGTCGTATAATCCCTCATGAAAAAGACGTAATCCTTCCTGCTGTAAGGACGCGGCTGTGATATTTTCCATCTTCATATTCCCCTTACGAATTAAACTTTGAGTCCTCAGTACGTGATTTCCAATATTCCTTCAGCAATTTGCCGTAGGGCGCCAGCCGGCAAAGCAGCCAGATGCAGAGCTATCTCCAGATAACTCTGGTTGATGGGATACAAAACAAATTCGCGCACTCCAGGCGCCAGGTCGCAAAAAGTTTCAAATTCTTTTTGTCGCTTATGCCACGCACCCACTCTACTGTCTTGATCCAAGAATTCGGTTATGGGCGTTTTTAGTTCCTGCGCCAAGACTTCCAATTCAGAGAGGGAGAGAGACTTGCGGCCGTATTCGTAAGCGGAGATAGTGGAGGGAGAACAATTGATCACTTTCGCCAGCTCTTTTTGTGTATAATCTGCTTCCAACCGGGCCTGACGCAACCGCGCTCCAATAATACGATTCCGTAAGAAGAGAAAGGAGGCAGCCTCCGGAGTTGAATGCTCCTCTTCGAAAGCAGAGCCCTCATCGCGCAATACATGTAAGGGAATTTCCAAGTAGTGGCCTAATAACTCTAACTCAGGTAAAGAAATAGAACTGACACCAGCCTCGTAATCTTCATATTCATTGACGGGTATTCCCAGAACCTGGGCACACTCCTCTTGGGTAGCGTGTCTGCGTTCACGCGCGTCGCGCATCAAAATCGCTAAAATTCGATCTCGCAGCTGGATAACTTGTTGACTAGGCATCTTCCCTCCACCTACATGGTTACGAATAGGAGCTCGTTTTCAGTATTCCAATGCCGCCCACCAGAGTTCGACAATGCTTTTTATTATAGCATACTCCCTCTTGGGGGCAACGATTACGAGAGATGGGAGATTTGATGGCGCCAGGGGCTATAGGAGCATCCGGCAACGAACACGCATCCCCCGGTAGCATGTTGGAATAGCTCCATTAGGACGCAGATGAACGCTGACAAACGCTGATTTTCTATTTTATCTGCGGAAATCTGCGCGAATCTGTGTCCGCTCTTGAATTTTGTAGGGTGGCTAACACAGATACTAGCGGGGCAGCGGGCGCAAGTCAGACGAAAAGTCGTTCCCGCATAACAGCCTAGGACAATTCATCCGTTACTATATTTGTATCATCTCAATATTTCGGGACAGTTTTCACCACAGAGCCACGGAGGGCGCCAAGTTTTTTATTTTTTCTCAGTGTTCTCTGTGTCTCCGTGGTGAGCATAACAGTAACGCCCTGTTTCCCCCTACTTATCGAGAAGATACCTATATTTGGCAGTTGGACGGAGTCGCAGGCGGTCAGCTACACGCGGGGATAAACGTTTTTTGCTCGATCATGATTGACTATGTTTCAATACAAACTCAGCGTATTCCGCGGGCATTTCGATCCCAAATTGCTGGCAAAGCAATTTAACATCGTGATAATCGTTTTCATCAAGCTCATATCCGGTATGAAATTTCACCAGCCACTCCGGTGCGATACATTTGACTGGATAACCATTGATGACACCGGCACCCTTCAACGAATCAAACGGATACTTGACCCCGAACACATTGTTACCGGCCTCATC
>JAIOSN010000280.1 GCA_021107605.1 Anaerolineae bacterium
CGCCCCTGAACCCGCGCGTTCACTAAGCTGTCTCGCTAACGATTGCGCATTCAGTAACTGCTGCTGAATTCGGCCCTCCTCTGCATAGAGAGTGGCTAAACGCTTTTTCTGCTCATTAATCTGCTCTGTGTAACGCGAAGCCGCACTTTGAGCCAGAGAATCCTCGTACTTGTCTAACGAAGCCCGCGCTACCTGCACCCTACTCTGCAAATCGGCCAGCTGGCTGCTCTCTAACAAAGCCTCCAACTTACTCTGAGCTTCTTTGTACTCTTGTTGAGCGATATCTCGCTGGCTCTCTATCTCCGCGACAGTCTCTGGCAACAAAGCATAAACTACATCAATCTGTGTACTCACAGCCTCCATCCAAGCGTTGGCCAGTGCCGCTGCCTGCTGCGGATCGCCAGCCGAAGCCGTCAGCAATAAGAGGTCCCCTTTGGGTTGCACCTCAATTGCATGGACCAGCACATTGGAAGATTGCTCCTCCTCCAACAACCCCGGCTGCGTGCTAGCTACCATCTCCGCCACCGCCAAACTCTGAGCGATTTCGGCCAGTGCGGTTTCTTGCCCCCTGAGTCCCACCAATGTCGCTTCTTCCTCCGAAAGTACAAAATCCTCCGTCAAGGTGATGTTGGAACGCCGGGAACCAACAGAGAGCGCAGCCTGGGCCTCATAAGTCGGAGGTAAGACCGCGCTCCCCATAAATGCCATTATCGCTGCCACAAGCGTGACCACGATGATCACGCGCCTGTGGCGCAACAATATATCTAGATAAACACGTAAATCAATAAATTCCTCTTCGTACACAAATACCCCCCAGACTCATTTGCTAGCCCAACAAATCGCATTATACCTTATCGTAATCAGCTCACAAATGATGAAGGTCATTGACAAACTTGATACTAACATGTCCATCGGCGGCAAATTCGACTTGCGAGAGAGAGGTGTTGCCAAAGCTCAAGCCGGAATAGTAACCGTCCTCCACGTGCATCAACTTGCGCAAATAGGTATGGAAGACCCCGCCGTGTGAGACCAACGCCACATCGCCTTCCTGATATTCTCTTCTGATTTCGGCAAAAATGGCCCATACTCGCTCCTCAAAATCCTGCACTATCTCGGCGCCGGGAATATGAGGCACTACTAACTCTCCCCGCAGAGCGATCTCCTCCAGCTGCGGCCAGCGCACTACGATGCTGTCCCAATCAAGGCCGGAAGCCTCGCCTACCCCATGCTCCTGCAAGCGCGCATCAAGCAGTACCTCCAGACCAGTAGTCTCGGCGATAGCTTGAGCGGTCTGCTCTGCCCGCTGCAAGGGACTAGCATAGAGAGCCTGAAATTCTACTTCGCCCAGGCGCAGCGCGACGCTCCGCGCTTGGACACGTCCCTGCGCACTTAACGGGGGATCGGCTTGTCCCTGGATGCGGCCCGCAGCGTTCCATGTGGATTCGGCATGACGTACTAACCAGAGGCGCAAGCTCATCGTGCCCCTCCGGCCGCCGCCAAAATAGCCGCGAGCAGCTCCTGCGCAGCCGAGGCCGGATCGTTTTCGCGGCGGCGGACCGTATCCACCACCGCCGTCAATCTGGCCTCGCCCACCTCGTCTGCCAGCAGGGCCAACAAGTGACGCTGTAGCCAACTCTCCACCTCAGCGCGAGCGTTTTCCTGAAGCCGTGCGCGCCATTGCCCGCTCTCTTTTAAAAAATCTCGATGCGCTTCCAGAGCAGCCAGTAGTTCCTCCAACCCCCGGTTTTCCAGCGCGGAGGTCTGCAAAATAGGCACTTCCCAACCGGTGGCGACCTCTGCGGCGACCTGCTTTTCCTCTCTCACCGAGACCCGGTGATGCCCCTCGGAGCGCATCCCTGGACGCACTGATTGCAAGGCGCGGACGGTTTGGCGAGCTTCCGGTTTATCCGCCTTATTGACCACGATAATATCCGCGATCTCCATCAACCCAGCCTTGAGCGCCTGGATATCGTCACCCATCCCCGGCGCCTCCACCAGCACCACGGTGTGCGCCATGCACGCCACCTCCACTTGAGATTGTCCCGCGCCCACCGTCTCCACCAAGATGAGCGGGTAGCCTACCGCGTCCAGCACGGAGACCACGTCGCGGGTGGCGTGGGCCATCCCGCCAGCATCTCCTCGGGAGGCCATGCTGCGCATAAAGACGCCCGTATCAGTACTTAGAGCGCGCATCCGCAACCGGTCGCCCAACAACGCCCCGCCCGAATAGGGACTGGTAGGATCGACAGCGACGATGGCTAATTTCTGACCGCGCTCACGGATTTCGCGAGCTAACTGGTTGACCAGCGTACTCTTCCCCGCACCAGGTGCGCCGGTAATACCAACTACATGCGCCTCTCCGGTCTGTGGAAAGAGCTGCGCCAGCGCCGCATGCCCCGCAACCGTACCATTTTCCACCCAAGAGAGCAGCCGGGACAAGGCCCTCCGATCTCCGGCTAAGGCAGCTGCTGCAATATCCACCTACATCCCCATCGCTCGGTTGATAGCAGCTACTACATCTTGGGTGCTGGTGCCCGGCCCAAAGACTTCATAAACACCCATCTCTCGCAGCACGGGGATATCGTCGGCGGGAACGATCCCCCCCACAATGAGCGGGACGTCGGTCATATCGCGTTCCCGTAACTGCTCCAACACGCGCGGAACTAAAGATAAGTGCGCCCCAGAGAGAATGGAAAGTCCCACAACATCCACATCCTCCTGCAAGGCTGCCTCGGCGATCATCACGGGCGTCTGCCGCAAGCCGGTGTAGATGACCTCCATACCGGCGTCTCGCAACGCGCGGGCAACTACTTTGGCTCCGCGATCATGTCCATCCAAACCAGGCTTCGCCATCAAAACTCGAATTTTCTTCTCCATCATACCTCCTCTAAAATAGTTACAGGTTACAGGTTACAAGTTGCGGGTTGCAGGTTACAAGTTGAAAGTTGCTTTGCGTCCCATATCGAGTGCGGTGCTACAATTCTGGCAAATCTCCGCTTCTGGAACGTTGAGAAAACCACAGCGAGGACAAGCGATTGGTTGCACCTCAGCTAGCGGAGCGCGGCAAGCATAGCAGAGCAACTCACCCACTGGATTAGGAGAACCGCAGTACGAGCAAGTGACCCGTTGACTTCCCGGCCCCACCCCGCTCCCGGCTCCCACGCCACGACAGTAGCTTTCCACCGCCTTCCAGAGCTCATCGCGGAGTTGAATGCGGCGTACATTCCGCGCAATATCATCCAACTCGCCAATGATATTCCAGGGATTGAGCAGCGCCAACAGCCCGCTCTTCGCCAGATCGGCCGCCACACCAAACCACCGTTGTTCCGCCAGGGAGATCACAACGCCGGTCGCGGAAGGCGTAATATGCACCGTCACGGTCATCTCTGGATCCCCGCGCTTGCGCCGGGCCTGCACTTGGACTACAGCTCGCCCTTTTTCCCCGCGCATCCAGTGCGCCCGCGTAGCACCTTGATCAAATTGCACGACCAGAGCACGCGCCATAGCCTCTGAATCTATCTCACCGTGGTAAGCACGTTGCTCGATCTTCTGGTCAGCCATCACGCCCCCTCTTCCACTTCAACTTATACCACAAACCAATTAGACCTTGCCAACACCAATGGAGAGCAGCAGAGACCACGCTGCTCAACTTCCGATATCCCTCCGCTATCCAGCGCGAGAAACCCTGCCAGAGCCGCCGCCACGTCGGCCCCGGCACCATACTCAACGCAAAGATAACCGCCGCCAACGACCGTCCCCCAGCCGAGAAGAGAAAGACGATGCGATACCCTTGCGTTTCGGCCAGCCAACCACCCAGCGCCGCCCCGCCGGCCATCCCCACTCCGACCAGCGATTGCCTGATAGCCACAAAGGTTGCGCGATCCTCTGCCGGCGTCACTTCCAATAGACGATTAAAAGAAGCCAGGTTGTACCCAGCCCAAATGAAGCCGCTGACGAGTTGTAAGGGAAATGCCTGCCAGGGTTGTTGGATAAATCCCCATAACCCCGGCACCACGGGGATGATCAGGCCCGTCAGCCGCTTGACCCACCCGTTTCCTTTCTGATCTATCAGCCGGCCAAAGATGCGCTGCGCCGGTAACGAAGCCAATGTCGCCGTCGCGCTGCTCAGAGCCACGAGCGAGGCGGAAGCCCCCACCTCATCCACCAGATAGACAATGAAAAAAGGGGTCGCAATGCTAACCGCAATCCCCCACAAGAAAGCTATGCCAGAGGTAGATAGAAAGGTCTTCTCCGCCCATACCCGCTGCGGGAGAGAGATAAGTTGCTCCTTCTGGCGCGGACGCGCGGCTGGCGGCTCTTCCACTACTCCAGAGAGCAAATAGCTGGCTCCCAGCGCTGCCAACACGGCTATCCCGAAAACCAATTGATACCCTAGTGGAGTACCCAGCTGATCGATCAAGCGGCCAACTCCCAAGAGAGCGAGAAAAGCCGCGCCGCCCATAAAGATATTGCGCGCGCTAAAATACCGCCCGCGCCAGCGTACCGGGACCAACTGCCCCAACATCGCGGTCCACGCGGGATTGGACAGATGTAACAAGAAGGCCCGCAAGATAGCTATTCCAATTCCCACGTAGATTATGAATGCGGGACGCCAGGGGCAATAGGGCAACACGATCAATCCTAATAACAAAACCCGCCCCAGCAGGGACGGGATAATCACCAGCCATTTATATCGTTGC
>JAIOSN010000347.1 GCA_021107605.1 Anaerolineae bacterium
CCGCGAGTTCCTCTGACATCCGTTTGGTCAGCGTGGTGACTAACACGCGCTGCCCGTGCTTCACGCGCCGGTTGATGCGACCTACTAAATCATCAACCTGGCCTTTCGTGGGGCGGAGGATGATTTGCGGATCCAGGATGCCGGTGGGCCGGATAACCTGCCGGATGATGTGCGGTTTCTCCGTTGGGGACTCCACTTGCGCCGCCCGCGCTAGCTCGTAGCTACTGGGCGTGGCGCTGGTGTAGATCACTTGATTGAGCCGCCCCTCAAATTCCCCGAAGGTTAGCGGGCGATTATCTAGTGCGGAGGGCAAGCGGAAACCGTAGTCAACCAACGTTTGCTTGCGGCTGCGGTCGCCGCGATACATGCCGCGCACTTGGGGAAGCATCATGTGCGATTCATCCATGAGTAGCAGGTAGTCCTCCGGGAAATAATCCAACAATGTCCAGGGAGGAGCGCCTGGCTCGCGTTGATCTAGATGCCGGGAGTAGTTTTCTATGCCGGAACAGTAACCGAGTTCGCGGATCATCTCCAAGTCGTAGTGAGTGCGCTGTTCCAACCGTTGCGCTGCCAATAAATTATCTTGCTCCCGCAGCTCGGTCAAGCGCTCTTCCAACTCGGTCTCGATATCCAGGAGTGCTTGCTCGGTTTTGCCTTCCGCGGCGACGTAGTGCCGGGCCGGAAAAATCTTGATCTGCTCCGGAATATCCAACACCTCACCGGTTAGCGGAACGATCTCGGTAATGCGTTCAATTTCATCTCCCCAGAAGGAAATCCGGTAGGCGGTTTCGGTATAGGCCGGCCGGATTTCCAGCACATCGCCGCGCGCCCGGAAAGTACCACGTTTGAAATCCAGGTCGTTGCGGCCGTAAAATATCCTCACCAATCCGCGCATCACCGTCTCGCGGCGGATATTCTCTCCTACCCGTAGCGAGAGGATCACCTTGGCCCATTCGGTGGGGTTGCCCAGCGCGTAGATGGCGGAGACGGAAGCGATGATGATCGTATCGCGCCGCGTCAGCACCGCGGCCGTCGCGGCCAACCGCAACCGTTCAATCTCCTCGTTGATGCTGGCATCTTTTTCTATGTAGAGGTCCTGTTGTACGATGTAAGCTTCTGGCTGGTAATAATCATAGTAGGAGACAAAATACTCCACGGAATTCTGGGGGAAGAGATATCTGAACTCGGAGTAGAGCTGCGCGGCCAGGGTCTTGTTGTGCGTCAACACTAGCGTGGGCTTCTGCACTTGTTGGATGACGTTGGCCACGGTGAAGGTCTTGCCGGTGCCGGTGGCTCCCTTGAGCACTTGGTGCCGGACGTCAGCTTGGATGCCCTGTACCAGTTTTTTGATCGCCTGGGGTTGATCGCCGGTCGGGCGCATCTTGGTGGTTAAATTGAATTGTTGGTTCATAATTACTCCTGAGAGATCTAGAGATTAAAAGATGGCTCACTATAGAGGAGACAGTAGACAGTAGATGGGACAGTGGGCGAGGAATGGGACGAATTTTCAGAACCAAAGTGATGAATGTTAATCTTAACACCGCGGTGCTTTCCGTGCCTCAGTGGTGAAATACTTGGTTTTTGCAGTAGCAAAGTTACGGTGTTTGCACTGAGACGAGATATTCCCCGCTGACCCAACCTTCCAGATGTTTCTTGGCGCTGAAAATATGATACCAGATATTATCTTCCACGCTGACTGGCCCTTCCAATATCGTGACCGTGGAGCCGGCGGGGAGACGCTCCAGTATCAGCCCGCCGGGCGAGTAGCGCACGCGCAGGCCGTTAGCGGCTACCGTCATCAGCCAGGGTGTGGCGGTGGGCGTGGGGGTGATGGTGGGAGTCGTGGCCGGCGGGGGCGTCTGGGTGGGGCGCGGTGTGGTGGTGGGCGTGGCGGTGGGCAGGGACGTGGCGGTGGCCGGGGGCGCGCCGGTGGGTGTGGGTGGCGGCGTGGGCGTGGGCGGGGGCGGGACGTAGGCGCGCAATTGCGTTGAGGGGACCATATCGATGGCTAGAGCGACCGGGCGTTCCAGCCGCCGGGCGACCTCTTCTTGCAGCTTCCGAGCGTCGGCGTACTTCAAGGCGGTGGGCACGCGGAGGGTGATGTTGAGCTGCAAAGTTTCATCGTTGGCTGCCTCTGAGTCTAGCTGCCACTCGACCAGCGTGGCGCCTGGCAGGTTGGCAACCTCCGCTTGCAGCGCGGTTTCCACATCCGCTTGCAGCTTGGCGGTAACGGTGGATTCATGCGTCAGGATGGTCAGCGGGACAGTTACCAGGATCAAGAGAGCGGCCACCCCGCCGAGTCCCTGGTGGAGTAGCGTTAGGCGTTCCATATCTCCCGGCTGGGGGCGAAAACCTAGCCAGAGGAAGGACAGAGCGCCGGAGGCGATAATGGCGATCAGGTTGGTGATAAAGAGTAAGAATGCGCCCCAGGCGAGATCCAAGCGGGCCATGGAGAGGAGCAACCCGGCATTAGCGAGTGGTGGGGTGAGAGCGGCGGCTACGGCTACCCCGGCAAAAGCCTCAGAGACGTTGCTCCGGCTGACAGCGTAGGCAGCCGTGATCCCTGCGGTGAGCGCGATGCCCAAATCCAATAACGAGGGATGCGAGAAAGCCATGATCTCGTGAGTAATTTGAGCGTCGGGCACGATGAATCCTACCACCAGACCGGTCACGACCGCGATGATGATGCCGCGTAACGTCATGACCAGCGCGCGCCAGAAATTACGGGGTTCACCCAGCACGATGTTCAGCCCCATGCCCAAGATAGCGGCCATAAGGGGCGCGACCATCATCGCGCCGACGATCACTTCGGGACTATCTAAGAGCAAGCCGAGCGTGGCGAATACGGCGGCCAGGGTGAGGGTCAACGAATAATCCGTGTTGTGGCGGATACCGCGCTGGACGGACTTGTAGGCCGTGGATTTTGCCTCTGCATCTACTTGCGGCATGAAATCAAAGAGGCGCAACCACATTCGTCGTTGCAGATTGCGAAGGTTAGTTAGCCGGCGGCGCACCACCAGGGTGGGGATCGGCGAGCGGTGCAGGATCGTTTGGGGGAGATCTCCAAAAATGAACCGATCAATGATGCCTTCCGCGCCGGCGCCCACCATGAGTAGATCATAACCTTGCGCGGCCTCCTGCAGAATGCCAGCCAGCGGATTATCTGCCGTAATAACCTTGGGGCTGGTATGTACATCGCGGGGTAGATTGTCGGTGACGGCCAAGAGCCGTTCGTGCCCGATGAGCTCCTCTGACGGGCCTAAATGCCGTAACGCCACGTAGAGCGGCACGATCTCGGCTTGCGGCAGCATCCGGTGGAGCATCTCCACGGCGCGCGGGGCGTTTGGCCCTCCGGCGGTGGGGATGAGAACTCGTCGGGCCGCCACCGGGTAATCCTTACGCAAGACCACCACATCACAGGCGGCTCTTTGGATAACGGGATCCAGCGTATTGCCCAGAGTGTATCTGCCTTTCCCTGACTGGCCTTGCCAGCCCAAGACCAGCACCTCCGCCTGGGACTTGTCAATCTCAGCCAACAAAAGCTCTTCAGTTTTTCTCCCGTGCCTTAAGACCACGGCCACCGGTACGGCGTGTTCTTCAGCCAGGAGGCTTGCCAGCCACGGCGCCGGCGCCTCTGCTGCGCTGACCGTCACCACGCGCACGGAACCATGCTCTCCCCGCGCCAGATCGCAGGCCAGATTTAAGAGTGAGCGAGCAGCTCTCTTATCCTGCACCGCTGCCAGCACCAGATAAGGCGTTCTCTTCTTTACCTGCTGGGTGTGATTGGTCAAAAATGTCATGGTTTTTTTCTATATTTGAATTTTGATCAGGCGTCCGGAAACAGCTTGAAGTATATCATACGGGTGCGTTTCATTGCGGTTGAATTTCTGGTAGCGTATTGCGTGTTCCGTTTGGAGAAGCTTTACGCCACACGCAACATGGACAGAGCTCTAAACTCATTTGAACCGTACCCATAGCATCTTTGAGGAAGTGTCGGGATTAGTAGTGGCGGTGACTCGGGATGACTCCCTAGCTGCGTTGTCATTCCGAGCCAGCGGAGCGTTGGCGACGCGCCCGCGAGGAATCTCTATCCTCCGCTGCAGGACACCCGCAGCCGCGAAAAAATGGGACGCAGATGAACGCAGATGAACGCAGATGAACGCGGATGGCAAATGGCGCATGGTAGCCCCACTCGGAAACCGTAATGCCGTGCCGCCGTGGAAGGCCAATGGAATCATTGCGCCCGCCTGCTGAAGCATTCCCAGGATGTGAGCTTGCATGTACTCACGCGCCAGGTTGCGCCCCTGAACCGGCGACGCGGCGGTTTTAACTTGTCGCTTCAGATAGGATTTCATAGTCATCCTCCTCTTCTGCGATTAACGTTACGATATTAGCGGCGGCGCGCTCCAGCTTGAGACTGGCGGCGCGTTCCGCCAGCTGCTGGAGGAGCTCCACGTTCAGACGGGAGAGGTTTTGCAGACGCAGGCTGCGCAGATAGGGCAGCGCGTCCCCGCCTGGTTGCAGGTAGAGTTGGTCAAGCAGCGCCTTCTCCGGGAGCGCGACGAAGGCTTGTTGGCCGGCGCCTATTTCCAGTAGATGGTAGCCGTAGAAGCGGCTCCGCTTGATGTGGTGAAATTCATAACGTCCCAGTGGTGTCTCGAATGTCCCGGGGCGTCCCGTGGTCACGCTGGTGACCACGGGGACATATTCGGGAATTAGGCCGTAATGCGCCAACGCCACTGGCAAACTGATGTAGGAGGCCGTCACTAGCCGGTTGGCGACGAGAAAGGGATGAGGTTTTACTTTTTGATATGGAGGGGCCAGCGTGTAGAGGCCGCGTCGCAGCTGGGCAAGCTTACCAGCTCTCGTCCAGCGGGAAAGTTGTCGCCGCACGTTACCGGGATCCACGTCGCCAGCCAGCAGCAGCCCCGTCTCGAAAAGCGGGGCGTCGCCTACAATTCGCAGTAGCTCCTTGAATTTCATGCGCCCATCTTACCATAAAAGGCAAATTGTTGCAATGGAATACCTACCTAACGCCCGTGGCTGAAGACCACGGGCTACGCAGTCATGCC
>JAIOSN010000278.1 GCA_021107605.1 Anaerolineae bacterium
ACTGCCGCCGCGCGTGACTGCCAAAGATGTGATTCTGCACGTCATCGGCGATCTGCGGGCGGATGGGGCCACCTACTGCTCCGTCGAGTTCACCGGCGAGACCGTCCGCGCGTTGAGCATCGCCGGGCGGATGACGCTGACCAACATGGCAGCGGAGATGGGCGCGAAGAACGCCGTCGTCGAGCCGGACGAGAAGACGCGCGCCTGGCTGGCAGATCGCGTGACGCACCCCTACAAGGAAATCCACGCCGACCCGGACGCAACGTACTCCCGCGTCGTCGAGTACGACGTGAGCGACCTCGCCCCGCAAATCGCCAAACCGCACACCGTAGATAACGTCGTGCAGGTGACGGAGGTCGTCGGGACGCAGATTGACCAGTGCCTCATCGGTACCTGCACCAACGGGCGGTTGGAGGATCTGCGGGCCGCCGCCGATATTTTGCGCGGCAAGCACATCGCGCCGAGCGTGCGGCTGCTCGTTCTGCCCGCCTCGCGGGCGATCTTGCTGGAAGCACTCGCGGAGGACATCATCGGCGACCTGGTGGCGGCCGGTGCGACGCTGCTCAATCCCGGCTGCGGGCCGTGCTTAGGCGCGCATCAGGGTTGCATGGCCCCCGGCGAAGTCACGCTCTCCACCGCGAACCGCAACTTCAAGGGACGGATGGGATCGCAGGCGGCGTTCATCTACCTGGGCAGCCCGGCGACCGTCGCCGCGTCAGCGCTTACCGGCGTGATCAGCGATCCACGGGAGGTTCCAGCATTCTAGCGTTCCAACGAGGAGACAAACTTATGAAAACCAAGATCACCGGTCGTGTATGGAAATACGGTGATGACGTGAACACCGATGTCATCTTCGCGGGCAAGTACACGTACAGCATCTCCGATCCGGTGGAGATGGCCCAACACGCGCTGGAGGACCTGGACCCGACCTTCGCGCAGCGCGTCCGGCCGGGTGACATCATCGTGGCGGGAAAGAATTGGGGCTGTGGTAGTTCCCGCGAGCAGGCCGTGATCTGTCTCAAGCAAGCCGGCGTCGCCGCGATTGTGGCCCGTAGCTTTGCCCGCATCTACTTCCGCAATTGCATCAACCACGCGCTGCCCATCGTTACCTGTGACGCGGTAGATGGCGTGGAGTCCGGGGAGGAGCTCACTATTGATTTCGCGGCGGGGACGGTCACGACCCCCGGCGGCGTGTACACTTTCCCGCCATTCTCACCGGAAGTGTTGGAGATACTGGAGGACGGTGGGTTGATTCCGCACGCCCGCAAGCAATTGGGGATTGGAGAGTGAGCGAAAAAGCGAGAGAGCGAGAAAGCGAGAAGGCGAAATGTAGGGGGAATCCTTTGTGGTTCCCCAAAGCGAGAAAGCGAGAAGGCGAAAAGGCGAGAAAGCGAAATGTAGGGGGAATCCTCTGTGGTTCCCCAAAGCGATAAGGCGAAAAGGCGAGAAAGCGAGGAGGCGAGAAAACGAATACGCAATACGAAATAGAATTCGTGAAATCAAAGGAGTCACCATGTGCCGGAGCACGCTATCCACGCACGGAAATGACTATTTGACTACCTGACTAAAGACTACCCACTATTTTCAAAGGAGATGCTCAATGACGAAATATAAAATAGCTTTAATGCCCGGTGACGGTATCGGTAAGGATGTGATGGACGCAGCGAAGATCGTGCTCGATAAGCTCGCGCTAGACGCGGAGTACGTCCACGCTGACATCGGGTGGGAGTTCTGGTGCGCGGAAGGGGAACCGTTGCCTCAACGCACCGTGGACCTGCTCAAGACCTGTGATTGCGCGCTCTTCGCGGCGATCACTTCCAAGCCTAAGGAGGAGGCGGAAGCAGAATTGATCCCTGAGCTGCAGGGACAGGGTTTGATCTATCACAGTCCCATTGTACGCCTGCGCCAATACTTTGATCTCTATACCAACTTGCGCCCCTGCAAGGCGTTTGCGGGCAATCCGCTCAACTACCGGGACGACATTGACCTGGTCGTTTTCCGTGAGAATACCGAGGGCCTCTACGCCGGTGTAGAATTTCACCCCTTGCCGGAAGAGGTGCGGGCTGCACTGAAAGCGCATAATCCCCGCATGGCATCCTTCGACGCTGTGCCGGCGGAGGACATCGCGCTCTCGGCCCGCATCTTCACTCGCAAAGGTTGCCGGCGCATCGTGCGCCGGGCCTTCGAGTACGCCGATCAGCATGGCTATCCTACCGTGACCATCGTCGAGAAACCCAATGTGATCCGTGAAACCTCCGGTTTGATGGTGCGCGAGGCGCGGAAGATCTCCGCGGAATACCCGGAGATCGATCTCTGGGAGACCAATATCGACGCGATGGCGATGTGGCTGGTCAAGAATCCTGATGACTACGGCGTTTTAGTCTCCAGTAACATGTTCGGTGATATTATCTCCGACCTGGCAGCGCAGCTGGTCGGGGGATTGGGGTTCGCTTCTAGCGGCAACATCGGGGATGAGCTTGCCGTCTTCGAGCCGACGCATGGCTCCGCGCCGAAGTACGCCGGTATGTACAAGGTCAATCCGATGGCGATGCTGCTTGCCATCAAACTGATGTTGGATTGGCTGGGGGAACCCGAACAGGCCGCGATTTTGGAACAGGCCATCTCTACGGTCATCTCCGAGGGGAAAGTGCGGACCTACGACATGAAGGGTAACGCGAGCACGTTGGACGTGGCAGAGGCCGTCGCGGCACGATTATAAAAGAGAGCTAAAAGTTGAAAAGAGAACCCGCCGCAAGCTTGCACAAATCGCGGCGGGTTTCTCTTTGACGATTATTTATCGGCAGCAGCGGTGGGGTGGCGTAGGGCGTCAAACTACGTTGAGCAGCTACTGCACGAGCCACCACTACATCCGCTGCAAGAGCTACTCGCGTTCCCCTTCCCACACGGTGCGGCAAAGAGGGAGAGGGCGCGTTTGGCGTTGGTGCTGCCACATTCGGGGCAGGTCACGGGCTGATCCGCCGCGCTCATAGCACGGCGTTTGCTGAACTGGTGGTCACATTGCTGGCAGTTATATTCATAGATTGGCATTATTTCACCTCTGGGTTGATGGTAAAGGATGGTCAAAGTTGAGTTTACTGAAAAGGATAGTTCACCACTGAGACACAGAGAAGGAAAATTAAGTTAGCTTTCGCTAAAAGATGACCGCTTGCCGCCAAGACGCTAAGCTGCTAAGAAAAAAATTAGTCTTTAAATCTTTGCGCCTTCGCGATAAAATGTTTGTTTTTCCAATAGCCTCAGTATTTATCTGCGAAAATCTGCGTCCCCAATCCCTAATCCCTAATTCCTGTGCTACTCCCCAACCAACACAACGCGGCGGGATCAATTTGCAGCGTGATGGGAGTGTCGAGGGGCGGCGGTCTCTGGCCGGCCGGACGCTTGAGGATGAGTCGGTGTCCGGCTAGTTTGATTTCTAGCTGGTAGTAGCCGCCGTGGAAGGTGCGCCTCGTGATAGTCCCGGTGTAGGGTGTAGTTTGCGGGGCCGTCTCGCGGATGCCCCAGGGGTGGATGAGGAGAGTTCCCTCGGTGCCGGGCTTAGGTAACGTGCAGTTTGCGGCTAACGGCAGCTCGCCGAATAGAGTGCGCACGCGCGGGGGTTGCTGCGATATCACTTGGGCCGCCACCAGGTTAGTCAAACCTAAGAACTGGGCCACCCAGGCGTTGGCGGGTGCTCGATAGACCTCCTCCGGTCGCCCCGTTTGCACCACGCGCCCCTCATGCAGCAGGATGACGCGATCGGCCAGCGCGAAGGCTTCTTCCTGGTCGTGCGTTACCGTGAGTGCGGTGACTCCCACGCG
>JAIOSN010000341.1 GCA_021107605.1 Anaerolineae bacterium
CTGGTTAGCATAGCTGCTAATATCAACATTGGCTACCGGCACATCCTACCACTAGTGCCGTTCCTATATCTCGCCATCGGCAGCCTCGGAGCAAGAATCCCCGCCAGACAGAATCCCAAGTCCCGTTCTGAGATAGGCTGGAAAATTACGCCTTACACCTCACGCAGCGCGCTCCTCGCCCTCCTCCTCTGGCAACTCGGCGGGACCTTAGCCGTCGCTCCCTACCACCTCACTTTCTTCAACGAGCTGGCCGGTGGCCCCGCCAACGGCTGGCGCTATCTCTCCGATTCCAACGTGGATTGGGGGCAGAGTCTAAAAGCCGTGCGGAGTTATCTGGCACAACATACCTTCGAAAGAGTCTATCTCAGCACACCCACCCACTTTGTGCAACCCTCACAACTATATGATTTTGATGTAATCGCCCTGCCGCCAGACCGGCAGACCGCTCCTATCTTGCCCGCCCGCTATAACCCCTTTCCCGGCACCTACATCATCGGCGCGACCTCTCTGCACGGCATCTCCGTCACCTTGCCGGAGATGTACAACTGGTTCTGGCACCGCGAACCGGATGAGATTATTGCCAACGCCATGTTGGTCTATCACGTCACCGCGCGCGAACCGCGACCCACTTGGGTAGGCCAATGTAACGTCCCCGTGACGCCGCTCTCCGCAGAGATGATTCGGAACCGTTTCTGGCGCGCCGATCTCCGGCAACTGGACTTTGATTGCACGCAGAGTTGGCTTTATCCCGGCAACGGGCTGGAATCCGGCTGGTTGGTCCTGCACCACGAGCTCCTGCCAGCCCCGGAGGATTTCCTCCAACGCCAACTATCCCTGCTCAATTTGAGTTTTGAGCAAACGACCGCTTACGCCGCCCCGCCGCACAGCATCTTCGAGTGGCAACCGCTGATACTGCCGTTGCCCACCTACCGTCCCTACCACGTTGCGCCGGCAGCCACATCCCCCGCACAACTAGCGTCCCACACTCCGCTCACCGCAACACTCACCCTGGACGGCCCGCTGGACTTCGTGGGCTACGAAATCCGCGCTGTCGCCCCGCCAGAAATCATCACCTACTGGCACGTCACCGCCACGCCAGAGGCCCCCTTCTCCTTGATAGCGCATCTCGTCACCACCAACGGCCAGACCCTGGAAGTCGCCAACGGCCTGGGTGTGACGTGGCATCAACTCCGCCCCGGCGACGTGTTGACCCAACGCCACCTCTTCACCGCACAGCCAGAACACCCCCCTGGCGAGCTCTACCTGCGCACCGGCGCGTACTGGCTCGCTGATGATGCCCGCTGGCCCATCCCGGCCCACCCCGGCGCCGACGCTATCTTCATCCCTCTAGCCACAAAATGACGGCAGCTGCTGCCAATATACGCCGCATTCAGTGAAATCTATAACTTCCCCCCCCGCTAAACCCATGTTAAAATACCCTGAATACAACCATGCAACCCGTAACTTTCAACCTGTAACTTGCAACCTGCAACTTGCAACTTTAACCCACGGAGGCTCCATGAATAAATTACGTCTGATCACTGAATTTGAATACCAAGTCCCGCAGCTGGAACGCGGCTATGCCGGACAAACGCTCTACGTCAACGTCGGCAGCGGCGAAATCAAAGCCAGACCCGTCACCGCCGAGATGAAAGAGAAGTTCGTCGGCGGGCGCGGCTTCGACCTCTGGCTGCTCTGGCACGGCGTGGAAGCCCAGACCCGCTGGAACGACCCCGCCAACGAGATCGTCATTTCCTCTGGGCCGTGCGGCGGAATCACCCAATACCCCGGCTCCGGGAAATCCATTGCGGCCAGCATCTCCCCGCTCACCAACGTGGTGATCGATAGCAATGTCGGCGGTCACTACGGCCCCTATCTCAAATTCGCCGGCTGGGACGCCATCGAAGTGCAAGGCAAAGCGACGGAAGAGCTTATCGTCTACATTGACGGCCCGGCGGGCAAAGTGCAACTCCTGGCCGCGCCGGCGGAAGCACCCGCCAACACCCACGAGCTGGGACAGTGGCTCAACGCCCACTTCGCGGAGACCGAGCAAGATAAAAAAGTGCTCTCCTTCGTCACTGCCGGAGAAGGCGCCGAGCACACCTTGCTGGGCTGCCTCAACTTCAGCCTCTACGACCGCAAACGCCAAGACCTGCGCTACAAACAGGCCGGGCGCGGCGGCATCGGCACCGTCCTACGCGATAAGAAGATCACGGCATTGGTCGTCAAGAGCTTCCCCGTGCGCGGCAACTCCAACCACGTGGCCGACCTAAAACTCGTCTCCCGCGTCGGCGCAGCGATGCAGAAAGAAGTCCTCGCCTTCGATGACCAACAGAACAAGATGCGCAAGAGCGGCACCTCATACTTGATCGAAACCATGAACGATTATGACCTACTTCCCACCCACAACTACAAATTTGGACGTCACGAGGATACCCCCCGGATCCAGCGCGAGGTCTGGGAGGAACACTACACGCAGGGGATGCCCGACGGTTGCTGGTTCGGCTGCACTATGGCCTGCGCCCACGCCGTGGATGACTATGAAGTGCGTACCGGGCCGTATAAAGGCCAAAAAGTCATCGTGGATGGGCCAGAATACGAGACCATCGCCGGTTGCGGTTCCAACTGCGGCATCTTCGAGCCGTGGTATCTGCTGGAAGCCAACTTCTACTGCGACACCTACGGCCTGGATACCATCTCCTTCGGCACCGGCTTGGCCTTTGTGATGGAATGTTACGAGGCAGGCATTTTAGACAAGGAGAAAACCGGTGGCTTAGAACTAAACTTTGGCAATACCGAGGCCGCCCTGGAAGTGCTGCACCAGATGGGGCGCGGCGAGGGCTTCGGGAAGATCTTCGGGCAAGGCATTCGCCGGATGAAGAGTTATTTCGTCGAGCACTTTGACGCCGACCCACAATTTGTCCAAGATATCGGCATGGAGGCCAAGGGACTGGAATACTCCGAGTACCTGACCAAGGAATCGCTTGCCCAACAAGGCGGTTACGGCCTGAGCAATAAAGGCCCGCAGCATGACGAAGCCTGGCTCATCTTCATGGATATGGTCAACCACGAGATTCCGACCTTCGAGGACAAAGCCGAGGCGCTCCACTACTTCCCCATGTGGCGCACCTGGTTCGGTCTCTGCGGCTTCTGCAAGCTGCTCTGGAACGACGTCGTAGATCCCAAAAATGCCCTGACTGCCGAACCACAGAAGATCCCCCACCACGTCGAGAACTACCGCCAAATCTACACCGGCGTCACCGGGCATGAGATCACCACCCAAGATATCATCGACCAATCCGAGCGCGTCTACAACTTCCAGCGCGTCTTCAACATCCGCCTGGGCTACGGCCGGCGCGACCACGACGCCATCCCTTACCGCTCCGCCGGCCCCGTCACGGAAGAGGAATACCTCTCACGCCAGGAACGCTACGACAACCAGCTCCGTGAATGGCTAGACCTCGATCCGGAGAGCATGACTTTGGCCGAGAAGATGGCTACGCACCGCCGGTACCGTGAGGAGCAGTACGAACACCTCATTGACGCAGTTTACCAGCGCCGTGGCTGGACCAACAACGGCGTCCCCACCCCGGAGAAACTCCGGTCGCTGGGCATCGCCTACCCCGAACTTCTGGCCGTGGTACACGAGGCCCTGAGTTAGCCAACCGTGATCACCGTCAACCAACACGAGAAAGTATCGTGGCACGAGCAACTCACAGTCCGTGAGTTGCTCGTCACTCTGAAGTACAGCCACCGCCAGCTCATCGTCTCCATCAACGGCGTGCTGGTCGCGCACGATAGCTACGCCAGCGCCACCATCCCCGACCGCGCCGAGGTGCGCGTCATCCACTTGATGGCGGGCGGGTAGTTGCGTAGCCGCGAAATCCCTTTCGCGCGCGGCGGCAAGTCTGTCATTCCGAGCCAGCAAAGCGCTAGCGCCGCGCCCGTCGCCCGTGGCTAAAGACCACGGCCTACGAAACTACGCCCCATAAATGGGGCTAGCCGATCCTTGTCATTCCGAGCCAACGGCTGGCGGTTAAAACCGCGCCTACAGATGCCAAGTCGGCCTACGCCGACTGACCACCCAGCCGCCGCAGGGCGGCTTCGCAATGGTAGCCGCCAGGCAAGGTAGCCGCGATTTCCATATCGCGCTCGGCGGCAAGTCTGTCATTCCGAGCCAGCAGAGCGCTAGTGCCGCGCCCGTCGCCCATGGCTAAAGACCACGTGCTACGCAGCCACGCC
>JAIOSN010000334.1 GCA_021107605.1 Anaerolineae bacterium
AACTTAGCGTCTTTGCGCCTTGGCGTTAAAAAATCCGGCTCTTTCGGAATTCACGGGGTAGCGACACAAACAGGTGCAATTTGATCAAAAAGGCGATACCCTTCAAGATCAAGGTAGAGACGCTGAAACAGCGTTTCGGGACACAGAATACCGTAGCAGCGCCGTTTGATAGTTTTGATTTTATTGTTTAACCCTTCCACAAATCCACTACTGAGGCGCTCAGTGAAATAGTTTGCAATTTTGTCTAACCAGTTGTCAAGTGTGGTCAGGAATTTATCAAAGCAGGTTAGACCACTACGGATAACTTTGTCTCGCCATTTGATTAAACGTTTCTGGCCCTCCTCTCTGGCTAGCTGTGTATCAAAGATTGAGGTGAGTTCTTCCCGCAGGGTGTAACCGACCTTCAGTTTCGGTGAGTACTCAAATAATAGTCTGAGCCTGGTCCTTTCCTCTGGTTCCAACGTGCTGTTATTTTTCCTGACAATCCACAGCGTTCCCTTGACGATTTCTCGATAGGCTGGTTCCGAGAGCTCCTTTTTCAGACGACGGGTTTCTTGCTTCCGCACCTGATCAACAGCATCACGGTAATTTTTGGCAACATGGAAACGGTCTATAACAACCTCAAGCGAAACTTCCCTATGGTCCGCGGTAAATTCTTCGGCTGCGTTGACATAGCCATCCCACATATCCGTACAGACTGTTTGCATGGTTCTGCGGAGCCGTTCAGGGATATTTTCAAGGAATTCTCGCACAGTTTCCTTCTTGCGATCTCCTAAAACGCCCAAGACAGCCACGCTCCCGTTGACTTGCTGCGTAGTGATGATCGCAACATAATTTTTACGGCCTTTCTGCATCGCAATCTCGTCTATGCCGATGATGCCTAACTCCTTATGTTCCTCCCAATTTACCTGGGAGTAGATTGTACGATCGATAGTTCCTTCTACTGCACCGTAGCCCGCATTTTCCTTTCGGCTGACATCTTGTATCGTGCTGTTGATCAAGAGCAACAGCAAATACTCATCATATGCTTGGGTGTGCGGACTTCTCGGCTTGTACCAAGGTAACTTTTGGGTTGTTGTCTTCCCATTGCAATGAGAACACTCATACCGCTTTGGCCGTAGACGTAGATATACTCTATGGCCCAGTATGGGTAAATGCCGCAATGCAATCTCATCCCCGTAATCGTGTAATTTCGTGGTTTTTCGACCACAATGTTGGCAGATCGCATATCCTTTTGTACTCTCAATCGTGATGCTGTAATCCCCGTACTCATTCTTCTGCATCTCCGTTATTTTTACATGAGGGAGATCCAAAGGGAATGTGATTGTATTACCCGAGTTTTGGCTCATTGTATTCATAAGAGTTGCTCCTAAAATGGGTGTTGTTTTCTGCCATTATACGCCTATTTTGGGGGATTACCCCGTGAATTCCTAGAGACCCAAAAATCCGTATCCCATATTGCAGCTCAGCATTTCAGCCACGCCGACAACTCATCAATGCACAAACTCTGCCCGATTAAACGATTTTCCGGGATTTGTTTATCCCCATCTTATACTACCGAGTTTATCAGGGTAACAATCTCTTCTCCAGTTGCTCAATCTGTTCCCTAACAGCTGCGATTACTGCCGGATCGTTATCCCATAATGCCAAGAAGTCCATATTTTTGTCATCAGTATCTTGATCAATCATGGCCTTGAGCAACTTGATGGCACGCTGCATATACCCGGTTAAGCTATCTAAATCACCTGGCCATACATACGTAACCCCCAATACCTGCAAAAGATAAGCCGCGGCTCTAACTTGGTCATAATTATCGTAATCATATTTAAGTGCTTCTTCGATTTTTGAATCTATATCTATCTCCTCGAACACGTCGCCAAACCAGTCAGCCGCTGCATCATTATCCCAAGGTGCTACACCCCATGTCCCCATTATTTCCTCCTATGAAAGCCCTCACCACAGATTACACGGATTACACTGATTTTTTACTTTTTTCCGGGCTAATTCGTGAAATCCGTGGTTAATTTTAACTCGACCACGCCCAGTCCCAGAGACCCAGCCTAATTTTTTTCTTAGCGTTCTTGGCGTCTTTGCGGTAAGCTACCCTTTCCAGTGAAGTCAACCTTACACCGGCGTCAACGGATCAAACATCTTGGCGTACTCCTGCAATGCGAAGCGATCCGTCATCCCGGCGATGTAATCGCAGACCACCCGCTCCAGCGAGCGTGCCGCCAACTTCTCTTGCTCCTCGCGCGGGAGCTGCCGAGGCTCCTCGACGTAGGCCTCAAAGAGCGCCACTAGCACCCGTCCCGCTTTCGCCTGCATCCGCATCACGTGGGGATGATAGTACATGTTCTCA
The DNA here is from genome assembly GCA_021107605.1 of Anaerolineae bacterium. GTDB lineage: Bacteria > Chloroflexota > Anaerolineae > B4-G1 > SLSP01 > G713. The sequence continues at coordinate 2,360 of JAIOSN010000334.1, forward strand.
TAGAGAAATTCACGCAGTTCCCGCGTCATCTCCGCTACACCCGGCGAATGTCCCACCACATTTTCCGGCAGAGCACGCACCTCATCTGCTGATGTGACGCCAGCCTCCCGCAGACGTCGCGCCGTGGTCTCCACCTGGTCATGGATCAGCAGCCCGGTCAAGCGACGCACCAACCGGTGACGGAGCAGCTCATCAAAGTGCTGCCCATCCCACTCCAAACTCTCCTGGAGCCGCGACCACCAGGCCAAGCCAGCCAACTGCTCCGGGCGCAATAGCCCCGCTCGCAGCCCATCATCCAGATCGTGCGCGGTGTAAGCCATCTCATCGGCTGGATTGGCGAGTTGCGCTTCCAACGAACCTCGCCAGTCAGGGCCAAAGCGTGTCGCATCGGAGCGATCATATTCCGTCTCATGTTTGACCATGCCCTCACGGGTCTCCCAGGTGAGATTCAGACCTAAAAAATCAGGGTAGCGGTGCTCCAACTGCTCCACAATCCGCAATGACTGTTTGTTATGGTCAAACCCGCTATGCCCAGACATCAATTGGTTAAGCGTCGCCTCCCCGGAGTGACCGAAGGGCGGATGGCCCAGATCATGCGCCAGACAGACCGCCTCCACCAAATCCACGTTGGCGCCCAGCGCGTAGGCCAGCGAGCGTCCCACTTGCGCCACCTCTAACGTGTGCGTCAAGCGCGTGCGGTAATAATCACCCTCGTGGTTCACAAAAACCTGCGTCTTGTATTCCAGCCGGCGGAAAGCAGTAGTATGCAAGATGCGATCTCGATCCTGCTGAAAAAGAGTGCGATACTCCGGTTGGGGTTCGGGATAGTCCCGCCCCCGGCTATGCTGACTGCGTAGGGCATAGAGAGCCAGAGAGTTGTCCTCGATTTGTGCTAGCCTGTCACGTGTATAAAACATAATTCATATCTCCAAATTAAGTTAGTGGTTGGGGATTAGGGAAAAGAGACTAACCGCTCAGCTGCACGGCCAAAATACTGATTACCAGAGCAATTAAGAGCACCACCAAAAAGAAAAGTCTCCCGTGTCGTTCCAGCCACATTGGTTCCACAAAATGGTTAGAAACCCAGAGGAACAATCCCGCCGCCAGACCAATGCCGCCCAGAACGCCCAGCGTGTAAAGCAACGCCGTTTGCATCAAGCGCGGCAAATCAACCGTGATCACCAACTGTCCCAATAACACGATGGAAAAACGGCTCCCCAAGAAAGCGTATCCGCCGGCGATCAAAAGACCGGCTAAAATCATATACGCACCAAAGCGCTTACGACGGGCGTCTTCCAGCCACCAGGTCACGCCACCCAACACGACGAGGCTCAGCGCGAAGGTGAATACGATGATCGAGAGAAATTTAATAACCATGGCAGCTCCTCGGAGTAAGTAAATAGCAAATTCCTCCATTAATGATATGCGAGTTAGCGCCAACGTCAAGATTAGTCGGGTAGTCGAGTAGTCAGATAGTCCGCAGCGAAGTTAGCATTAACAGTTATAATAGTCGCTATGAAAAAACAACGCTTACAGAAAATTTTGGCCCATGCTGGCTACGGTTCGCGCCGTAGCTGCGAAGAGCTCATTACGGCCGGACGGGTCGCCGTGGATGGCAAAGTTGCCACTCTGGGAGATCAAGCCGACCCTATCGAGCAACAAATTACGTTAGACGACAAACCGATCCGCATCGCCAACCCCAAACACATCTACGTGATGCTCCACAAACCGCGCGCAGTCATCTCCACGGTCAGCGACCAGCATGGTCGCCGCACAGTGCGCGATTTGATCGCCCTGCGCGGACGCATCTATCCCGTAGGACGGCTGGACGCCAAGAGTGAGGGACTTATCTTGCTCACCGACGATGGACAGCTGACCCAACAGCTCACCCACCCCAAATATAAGCATCCGCGAGTTTATCGCGTGCTGGTCAGCGGAAACCCCACCGAGCAAACCCTTCAAGAATGGAAAAAGGGGATCGTGCTCAATGGGAAGCGAGTGCGTTGCGATGCCATCAAGGTAGAGCAACAACGTGAAAGGCACACCTGGCTCCGCATCACCGTCCACGAAGGCCGCAAACACCTGGTACGGCGACTCGTCGCTGCGCTGGGACATCCTGTCCAACGCTTGATCCGCGTGCAGATGGGTCCCATCCGGATAGGGAATCTCAAGCCGGGCGAGTGGCGACACCTCCGTCCACGTGAAGTGGAAGCCTTGTTGGCCGAGATCAATCCGGAGAAGAAAAAGCCCCGCAAAAGAAAAAAACACCGGTAAAACCCTGAGTCTCTTCCGGTTCAAGAGAAAATCATCCACCAGCTTCACGAAAATCTCTGGATAAAATGAGGAGTAACAAGCACTATGTGCATACCAGCAACCATTGCGATTGACGGGCCGGCTGCTTCAGGCAAAAGCACCATCGGCTATCATCTGGCCCGCAAGTTGAACTATCTCTACTTAGATACCGGCATCCTCTACCGCGCCGTGACCTGGGCCGCTCTGGAACGCGGCATTCCCATCACCGACGAAGACGCGGTGGTGGCGCTCGCCAGCAACCTGGATATCCGAGTCCTGCCGCCCGACAAGGCCGATGGGCGGCAAGCCACCATCCAAGTGGACGGGGCAGACGTTACTTGGGAATTACGCACGCCGGCGGTGGATAAAGCCGTCTCCCCAATCTCCGCCTACCCCGCAGTGCGGGGGATATTGACCGCGCAGATGCGCCAGATCGGCCAATCCGGCCAAGTGGTGATGGTAGGGCGGGATATCGGGACCGTAGTGCTGCCCAACGCCGAGCTCAAACTCTACGTTGTCGCGACGGCGGAGGAACGCGCGCACCGGCGGCAATTGGAACGGCAAGAGCAGGGTAAGACCACCTCTTATGAACAAATGTTGGCCGAGATCCGTCGCCGCGACCAGATAGATAGCCATCGTAAATCCGCCCCCCTCAGAGCCGCCGATGACGCGATCCACTTTAACAACACCCAAATGTCTATCCCGGAGATGTTCCACGCGGTTGAAGAATTGGTAATTAGGGATTAGTGAGTAGGGAATAGGTGCAAGGAGTTGAATGCGGTAGCACTCGCTGGCCCGGCGAGTAAGCCACCCATTCCCTAATTCCTAATCCCCAATCCCTGCTCACCACTCCCCAACTATTTTTATAAGGAGATCACACAAATGTCAGCACAACAACTTACCATCATTGGCGGCGGGCCGGGAGGTTACGTCGCTGCGATTCGCGCCGCGCAGTTAGGAATGCAGGTCACGCTCATTGAGCGCGATAAACTAGGCGGGGTCTGTCTTAACTGGGGCTGCATCCCCACCAAATCCCTCCTGCGGAACGCGGAGGTCGCCCGCTTGTTGGGCGAAGGGCGTAAGTTTGGTTTTAACGCCACCGAGGTGACGTTGGATTATAGCGTGGCCATGAAGCGGAGTCGTAAAGTCTCCGCCCGGCTCGTCAAAGGCGTCAACCTGCTGCTACACAAAAACGGCGTCGAGGTGCTCCGCGGCCAGGGAGAGCTGGTCACGTCCCACATGGTAGCGGTGACGCTCATCGCGGGCGGCCAACGCACAGTGGAATCCGAGGCCATCATCGTAGCCACCGGCTCTCGCGCCCGCACCATCCCCAACGTGACGGTGGACGGCGAGCGCGTGCTCACCGCCCGCGAGGCGTTGGAACGCCGCACGCTGCCTGTTTCCGCCATCATCATCGGCGCCGGCCCCATCGGCCTGGAGTTCGCCACCATCTGGAGCTCCTACGGCGCGGACGTGACCGTGGTCGAGATGCAGGAGCAAATCCTCCCCGCCGAGGACGCGGATGCCGCGGAACAACTGGCGCGCTCGTTGCGCCGCCAACGGATCAAGACGCATACCTCCACCCGCGTGGAAAGTGTCACCAGCGATGCGGACGGGGTGCATGTCCAAGTGAGCGGCCCGCGAGGCGCAAAAACTTTGCACGCAGAGCTCGCCTTGATCGCCACCGGGGTGCGGCCCAACAGTGAGGAGCTGGGGCTGGCCGCGGCCGGCGTAGCGACCAATCACGGTTGGGTCACGGTTGATAAATTCATGCGCACCAACGTTGCTTCCGTCTACGCCATCGGTGACCTGAACGGCACCCTCCCGCTGGCACACGTCGCCTCTGCGCAAGGCATCCTGGCCGTGGAATACCTGGCCGGCCAGCAACCCGCCCCCTTCGACGTGAACGCTATTCCCCACGGCACCTACACCAACCCACAGGTCGCCTCCTTTGGCCTCAACGAGCAACAGGCCCAAGAGCAAGGTTTAGCGGTAGTCGTGGGCAGCTATTCATTCTTGGCCAACGGCAAGGCGCTGGGATTGGATGAAAACCAGGGCTTCGTCAAAATCATCGCGGAGCAAGAGAGCCAGCAACTGCTCGGCGCCGTCATCGTCGGGCCAGAGGCGACGGAATTGCTACCAGAACTGGTCTTGGCGCATCATGCGGGCCTGACGCCCGCCGATATCGCGCGCACCGTCCACGCGCACCCCACGCTCAACGAAGTAACGATGGAAGCGGCGCATAATGTCTTCTGGAAAGCGATCCACAGCGTATAACGTTAACTGGCAGAATTTTTCTGGTCGCATATTCGCGCAGATTTTAGAACTTAATTTTTTCTTAGCTGCTTAGTGTCTTGGC
>JAIOSN010000146.1 GCA_021107605.1 Anaerolineae bacterium
ATATCCCTCACTTCCTGACCAGCTCCGGTTCCACCATTCTCCGCGCTTACACGATGTACCGTCCCCTGCGGATATTTCTCTTGCTAGGCGGAGCATTCTCAGTGGCCGGCTTGGGCATCGGGGTGCGCTTCCTCTACTACTATTTCACCACCGGGGGCATGGGACATGTTCAATCACTCATCTTGATGGCCGTCTTGTTAATTATGGGCTTTCAAACCTGTTTAATTGGTCTGCTAGCCGATCTGATCGGCTTCAACCGCAAAATTTTGGAGAAAGTTCTCTATCGTTTACGCAAAATTGAATTAGAAAAAGTTGAGTGAAAAATGATCAAAGCATTGCAAGAACTCTGGGGCGCACGTGAACTGATCTATAATCTGGTAATCCGAGACCTCAAGGTGCGCTATAGAAGCTCGCTCTTAGGCATCGTCTGGTCGTGGCTTAACCCCCTGTTGATGATGTTGGTCTTCTCTTTCGTCTTTAACGTGATGCAGAATGCCGCCATCCCTAATTACCATATCCTGGTCCTCAGTGCGGTCTTACCGTGGAACTATTTCGCTGGCGCGGTGATGGGCGGTATTCACAGCATTGTCGGCAACGGACATCTGATCAAGAAGGTCTATTTCCCTCGCGAGGTGCTGCCCATAGCTACCGTCCTCTCTAACTTGGTAAACTATCTCATCTCCCTGCCCGTACTCTTTATCCTGGCCATGGTCTCCGGCGCCCACCTCAACGGCTGGGCCTTGCTGCTGCCGGTTCCTATTCTCATCCAGACCATCTTCTCCCTCGGCATTGTGCTTGTCCTCTGCACCCTAGAAGTCTTCTACCGGGATACTCACATGCTAATGGATGTGGGGATTCTGGCCTGGTTCTTCCTCACTCCCATCTTCTATCCCATGAGTCAATTCCCGTCTGAAGCCCATCTCCTGGGTTTCGCTTTCAACCCTCAACGGCTCCTCTTCTGGTTCAACCCGATGGCCTCTATCATCAACACCTACCAAGACCTCATCTATCGCGGCGCGCCCACGGCCCTGGACTTTCTCGCCCGCACCGCCGTGACATCAGTGCTGGTGCTGATCTTCGGCTACTGGTTCTTCTTGCGCTTCCGGGGCCGCTTCGGGGAGGAAGTTTGAGTCAGGACGGTCATCGGGCTTGGAGTTACACGGACTACCAGACTATCGGACTACTGGACTACTGGACTTAATCAAACTTGCCAGTAAAAGCCGTTATGGTATAATTCCGCTTGTTGGAGGAGGGGCTGTGGCTCAGCTGGGAGAGCGCTACAATCGCACTGTAGAGGCCAGGGGTTCGAGTCCCCTCAGCTCCATGGCAGGGTGATAAACCCTGAATTAAAAAGTGAATGGAACGTGGGGCTGTGGCGCAGTTGGGAGCGCGCCTCAATGGCATTGAGGAGGCCAAGGGTTCGAATCCCTTCAGCTCCACCAGCAAAGAGCACCCCTTGCGGGTGCTCTTTGCTTTGAGGCTCTTTAGAACTTCGTGTGGTCAAGCTAAAATCAATCATGTGAACTCCCAGAGTCCCATTTTTTTCTTAGCGCCTTAGCGTCTTTGCGGTAAGAAATCTTTTCAGTTCACGTCAGCCAGCTACTGGTATAATTGAGGTACTATGGCCCTACTCTCTATTGCTAGCTTAAGTAAATACTACGGAATGGATAAGGTCTTCTCGCAGGTTTCAGGGGAAGTGCATGTTGGCGAACACATCGGCTTAGTAGGCCCCAACGGCTGTGGTAAGAGCACGCTCTTGAAGATCCTCGCGGGCGAGCTGGAATCTGATGATGGCGGTATTCATCTAGCCCGGCAGCTCCGCTTAGGCTATTTGCCCCAAGTCCCCGATTTTGAGAGTACCGGTACGCTCTGGGACGCGATGAAGGCTGTTTTCGCTAATTTACAGCAACAAGCAGTGGAACTACGTGAGTTGGAGAGACAGATGGCTTCCGGCTCGCCGGCAGAGCGCACTGCGGCCATGGAACACTACGGCGAATTGCTACACCGCTTCGAGGATGGTGGCGGTTTTACCTACGAGGCGCGTATCGGGCAAGTGCTGGGCGGCTTGGGCTTCCACCCCAAAGAGTTCCAGACTCCCGTGACATATCTCAGCGGCGGCGAGAAGACCCGCGCCCTCTTAGCTCGCTTGTTGTTGGAAGAGCCAGATTTGCTCTTGTTGGACGAGCCGACCAATCATCTGGATATTGCCGGCATTGAATGGTTGGAAGAACAGTTGCAATCCTGGAAGGGCGGAATCATCGTGGTGGCCCACGACCGCGCTTTTTTGGATGCGATTGTGGATCACGTCTGGGAACTAGAGTTCGGCAAGCTCGAAGAATATCCCGGCAACTACACCGCCTACACGCAGTTGCGTGCTGAACGCCGCGTGCGGCGTCGAGCCACCTACCAGAAGCAGCAAGCACATATCGCCGAAACAGAAGATTACATCAGCCGTTACATGGCCGGGCAACGTAGCGCACAAGCCAAAGGCCGCCTTAAACGGTTGGAGCGGCTGGAACAGTTGGAACGTCCCCAGGAACGGCAACGCCTGCATCTAAATCTACAGACCAACATCCGCAGTGGAGATCTGGTGCTGGGTCTCTACAATCTCAGAGCCGGCTACGAGGATGGTGAAACTCACCTGGTCGCGTTGGAAGAGGCCGAGATCCAGCGCGGGGAACGAGTGGCCTTGGTTGGCCCCAACGGCTCTGGAAAAACCACGCTCATACGGACCATTCTGCACGATATTGAGCCGCTGTACGGACATATACGCCGTGGCTCCGCCGTGCAGATGGGCTACTTCGCACAGGTGCAAGCCCACTTTGACCCGGACAAATCCGTCTTGGAGACTCTCC
>JAIOSN010000072.1 GCA_021107605.1 Anaerolineae bacterium
AGCTTTGATCGCATCCTGTTGGGCCAACTCGGTATCCAAGCGGCTCTTGGTGATCGCATCCAGGCTGGCTTGCACGGCCGCTGAGAGAATCACGTTGGGCACGGTCACGTTCCTGACTACTAAGCCCAAACCACTGGCTAACAGATCGACGTTTTCATCAATGCAGTTGCGCAGTTCGTCGCGCGAGGCCCCGATGACGTTCTCATCAAAAGTCCGATCACCGACGCAGGATTTCATGGCTTGTAAGGCCAGATCGCTTACGCGGGTCCGTAGCGCATCATCGCTCAGATACAATCCCCGGTACGCGGGCCATAGTTCTTGTATCTGCGCACTCTGTGCCACGCCAGGCCGGAAGACGTCGCCGCTGACTCGCAAACCTACTCGTTGTCGATCTTGGGTGATCACCTCTGGGTCTTCGACGGAGAAGGAGACCGCTTCACTGGAAACCCGCTTTATATCGGCAAATAAGGCAATATCACTGTAGACGCCAGGGCCGACAACCTCGTGTATGCGCCCGCCACGGAAGCGCACGCCCACTTCTTGCGGTTCCACGCGTGCCAAAATGTAAACATGTTGGCTGGTCAGAACCATTGCGATTAACAAAACTATTATGATCAAAGCGGCAGAGCCTATTTTTGTGAACATGTTCTTCTGTTCCATTTGCTTCTCCTTTTGTTATTTGATAGTTGGTGTTTACCTAGCTACAAAAATAAGTTAGTGATCGGTGATTAGTCAATGTCATTAAGTTAAGCAACTGGTCAGACCTCCGAGGTCTAATGCGACCCTCTCCCGCAAGAAATTTACCGCAAATACGCCGTGATTTGCCATTATGCGGCGCTACCAGAGACCTCGGAGGTCTTATCTTAATGACATTGGCTGAGTAGTAACCAGATAACTAATGAACCGGCTTCCGGCAGCGGAAGATGAGATTAAAGGCCACCTTCCGCCAGCTGGCTCCGCGCAGATACCAACTATGCTTCTTGCCGCACATCACTTCACCAAAGAAATCAATTTCGGCAAAGCCGGCTGAGGAAAATAGTTGCCGCCACTTGGCCGGTGGGTAAGTGGCACAGTGGGTTTTGTCAAAAAGGTTCGTCAGGATAGTATGCGTCCACCCAATTAGACCGCGATTGTGCGGCACTGAACCCACCAACAGACCACCAGGCTGCAAGGTTTGGTATATTTCCTGCACAACTGAAACCGGGGATAAGAGATGCTCCAATACATTGAAGACCGCCACCACCGCGTACATATTCCGTGGCAACACGCAATTCTCGATATCCGCCTGCTTGATTTGCGCACCTGCTAGTTCCGCGAGCGGCCCGGCAACGTAGCTTGAGATATCCAAACCAGTCACCTTAAAGTGTGCTGCGGCCGTGCGGAGGAAGTGCCCTGGCCCACAGCCGATCTCCAGCAACTTCCCCTGCCGCTCTTCGCTCAAGATCAGGGCCAGACGTTTTCTGTTGCGCGGTGAATTAGGCGACCCTTGCCCTAAAAGTCCTTCGAAATAGCTCCTATCATACCTTGTCCGCATTTGACCTCCGTAGCAGAAAGACCCAAAAGATTGTCTTCCTTCAGGTCTTAATTGCTCAAAGAACTCTCGCTACTCTTCCTACTCGCCACCCGCTTCTCTCTCACGTAGAGCGAGATAAATCTTCTCTGACGAGAGCGGTAGATCATTGAAACGCACGCCTAACGCATCATGGAGCGCGTTGGCGATCGCTGGCGCGGTCTGCACCATTACGTGCTCACCGACACCGCGCGCCCCCCACGGGCCATCCTCTAACGGGGTCTCGACGATATCTCCGTGAATCTCACGCGGCGCGTCCATCGCCGTGGCGATCTTGTAATCCACCAGGCTGGGGTTCCTCAGACGCCCCTGCTCATCGAAGAACATCCCCTCGAAAGCGGAGCTCATACCATGAACCGCCCCCCCTTCGATTTGCGTCAGCACCAGGTCTGGATTGATGGCCTTGCCCACGTCATACGCGCTGGCGATCTTTAGAATATCAACCTGCCCGGTCTCGATGTCCACCTCCAGATCCACCGCCTGCGCGCCGACGGTGTAATGCACCACCGCGCGCGCACCCTGCCCGGTCTCCGAGTCGAGGTTGGTGACGTAGGTGGGCATAAATTTCCCGGCGCCGACGATCGGGCCGCCTTGCCAGCCCTCGAAGTTATCGTTAGGCAACCCGTAGACCACCATGTTTTTGAGCGGCTGCTCGCGCTCCGACTTGTAAGAGATGACGATACCGTTCTTGATATCCAGGTTCTCCAGGTCCTCGTCCCAATACTGAGCCACGATCTCCAGAATCTGCCGGCGGGCGTTCAGTGCAGCCGCCTTGACGGCATTGCCCATAGACCAGGTGATGCGGCTGGCAACGGTCTGCCACTCGTAGGGGCTATACTTGGTATCCACCGGATTGGCGGAAACGCGCACCCACTCGTAAGGGATGCCCAACGCCTGCGCCGCCATCTGCGCCGCCACGGTAAAGGCCCCTTGCCCCAATTCCTGAGCACCAACATAAACATTGAGGGTCGCATCCTCGTTGAAGCGCACAATCGCGGAACTGCCGGGGTTTGGCGGCATGGCCGGTGCCTTCCACATAATCGCCAGACCCTGACCACGCCGCTTGTGGGGAGCGGAGGCTTTTTTCTCTTTGTCCCAACCGATAGCCTCAGTAGCTTTATCAATGCAGGCGACCAAATCCACAGCCGGCATCTTCATCCCTGTAAGGATCGTATCCCCGGTCTTGACGCAGTTGATCCGCCGAAACTCCGCCGGATCCATCCCGATCTCCTCGGCCAGCCGGTCCATGATCTGTTCAATACCCCAGTGGATCTCCGGCATCCCGAAACCGCGCATCGCGCTGCCGATGGGGGTGTTGGTATAAACACAGTAGGAATCACCTTTCACGTTGGGGATAGGATAGGGACCAGTGCAGGAGTAACCGGAGGCGCGGGCGATATTCACGCCGTAGTCGTTGGCGGCGCCGCCGCCGAAATAGTAGCGCGTCTCCATCGCCAACACATGCCCCTCAGCGTCACAGCCGATCTTGGTATGCGCGTTCAAGCTCTGCCGCACGTTGGTGCAAGTGAATTCCTCCTCGCGGGTCATCCGCACTTTGACGGGATGCCCCTTGACCGCGCGAGCCATCACCACGACGTTGGCCTCGATAGAGATACCGGCCTTGCCTCCAAAGCCGCCGCCCACGTAGGGTGAAATTACACGCATATCACCATGAGAGATATCCAAACTCTGCGCTAAGAGGTCGCGTTGTGAGAAGGGAGATTGTGAAGGCGACCAGAGTGTCACCTCGCCGGTCTGATCCCAACGCGCAATCGCCACGTGTGTTTCCAGGGGCACGTGTTGGATATGGGGCAGACGGAAGGTCTGCTCCACGATAACCGCACATTTGGGCCACGCAGCTTCGACATCCCCCTTACGCAGCTTGAAATGCTCTGAGATATTCGTGCCGGGTTCAGGAAAGATAAAGTTAGGCCATTTGTATTCCGCCATATCGGGATGAATGAGTGGAGCACCAGGTTGGACTGCCTCGTAGGGATCGAAGACCGGTTCCAATTCCTCGTATTCCACTACAACCAGCTTGACTGCCTCTTCAGCGAGCTCCTCGGTGATAGCGACGACACCGGCTACCGGCTCGCCCACGTAACGTACCCGGTCGCGGGCGTAGATATACCGGTCTTTCATATAAAGACCAATGCGTCCCGGCGTATCTGCTCCCGTAACCACAGCTTTGACACCCGGCAACGCCAATGCTTTGCTAACGTCAACTCCCTTGATCAACGCATGAGCATAGGGGCTATGAACAAATTTACCGTAATACAAACCAGGGCCGAACTGCATATCATCCACATACTTAGCTGCCCCGGTCACTTTGTCAAAAGCATCAACGCGCGGGACGCTCTTGCCGACAGGATTGTTAGTCTGTTCAATCATATAATACTCCTTTTAAAGTCTGATAGTCGGCAGTCTCATAGTCGGTAGTTTTTTAGTCAGGGAATCAACGACTATACGACTAACTGACTACTCGACTTCCTGACTAACGTCCAACACCGCGTCCACAATCCGCACGTAGCCAGTGCAGCGACAGAGGTTGCCGGCCAGGGCTTCTCGAACTTCCAACTCGGTGGGCTTAGGGTTGCGGGCCAACAAACTCTGGGCCGACAGCAACATGCCGGGGGTGCAGAAGCCGCATTGAACAGCGTTATGTTTGATAAAGGCTTTCTGCAATGGATGCAACTCCCCGCCAATGCTCATCCCCTCAACCGTCTCAATTTTATGTCCGGCGGCCTCGACTGCAAGGATCAGACAGGAATTCACCGGCTCACCATCCAAGAGCACCGTACAAGCCCCACACTCTCCATTTTCACAACCGATTTTGGTACCGGTAAGACCAAGTTTTTCCCGCAAAACCTTGAGTAACGTATGCTCTGATCTGACGGCGAGTGTATAAGGGTCGCCGTTAACTGTAAATGTTATTTCATGTAGCATAATTTTATCTCCTTATCACGCTTACGCCAACTTCTCAACTACTTTACCGATTACCCGCTGAGTGATATTCACCACCATCTCGCGCCGGTATTCGGCGCTGGAACGAATATCATCCAGGGGCGAGCAAGCGGCGTGCGCCGCAAGAGCGGCTTTTTTGATGGCTACGGCGTCATATCCCTGGGCCAAAATCTCCTCCGCCTCTCTCACTCGAACCGGGGTAGGAGCAACCGCACCCAACGCCAGACGCCATTCGTAGTCCTCGCCAGCGGGGACGGCCAATGCCGCCACGCCCACCAACGTCAGATCGGCCGTCTTGCGACGGCTCAGCTTAGCGTAGTGTCCTTGCGCGCCGGCCAGTTTGGGAATCATAACGCCTACCAACAGCTCGCCCGTTTTGAGCGCGGTGCGCCGCGGCCCCTGGAAGAACTCCAGCACGGGCACGGAGCGTTCACCATCCACGCCCCGCAGCAACGCCTCGGCTTCCAACACTAGCAACGCGGGGAATGTATCGCCGGCCGGAGAAGCGGTACACATATTGCCGCCCAACGTGGCCCGGTTGCGCACCTGGACATGGCCCACCGTCGCGGCCCCCTCCGCCAAGACTGCCGCGTACTCTCTGACCAACGGGGAACTGGCAATCTCGCTCATCCGCACCGCCGCCCCAATCAAGAGACCGTCCTCAGTCTCCTTGATCTCGCGCATCCCCGGCAGCGATTTGATATCCACCACCACATCTGGCGCAATCCGCTCCTCACGAGCCATCGGGATTAGATCTGTGGCGCCG
>JAIOSN010000133.1 GCA_021107605.1 Anaerolineae bacterium
CCACTGCCGGCTTGGCCTCTACGCCAGCTCTACACTCTGCTCCAGGAGCATCATATCTGGCTAGTAGGCGTCGCGGTGCGCGACCGACTGCTCAAGCGACCCCTCCATGACGGGTACTTCGCCGTGCGCGGGTCAGCAATGAAGTTGGCGCGCTGCATCGCCGACCAACTAGCGGGCGCCTACATCACCTTAGATGCGGAACGCGATACGTCCCGCGTGATCATCAAAGATCCCGCCACTCAAGCACCGGTCGTTTTGGATTTCGCCACCCTGCGCGGAGCAGACCTCACCGCCGACCTGCACTGGCGCGATTTCACCATCAATGCGATGGCGCTTACCTTAGAAGGAGAGTTAATTGATCCCCTGCATGGAACGCGGGATTTAGCAGACCATTTAGTCCGCGCCACCAGCGAGCACACTTTCACCGACGACCCGGCGCGACTGCTCCGCGCTGTGCGCACGGCCGGCGAACTGGAATTCCAGCTAGAAACGGCGACCTTAGCCGCTCTGCGCCGTCACGCCGAGCTCATCAGAGGAATTGCCGCCGAACGCATCCAGGCTGAGTTGCTGCGGATCATGGCTATCACCCCCGCTGCGCCCCACCTCCGACTGCTCCAAGAGCAAGGATTGTTGCCGCATATTTTGCCAGAAGTCAGCGCATTGCATCAGGTGCAGCAATCCAACCCGCACCATTACGCGACAGCTTGGGAACATACGTTGGCCGCCATCACTACTGGGGAGGGATTATTCGCGTCCTTGAACAACCAATCGCCTCCGCGTTACGTGCAGCGCCGCGTACCCGTCCCCGCTTGGGCCTGGGAGCAGGCAGCAGAGGCACTGCTCCCCTGGCAAGCGGAGCTCCTCACCTATCTGCAAGAGCCGGTAAGCGTGGGAATCTCACGCGGGATGCTGCTCAAATGGGGTTTGCTCTGCCACGATACCGGGAAGAAGAGCTGCCGCACGGTAGACAAGGAAGGCTACACACACTTCTACGGACATCCCGCAGCAGGCGCCGAGCTAACTCGCCAACGGCTCCGCTCGCTACACTTTCCCAACCGCGCCATCCACTTTGTGAGCACGCTGGTCGACGCGCACATGCGCCTGATCAGTCTCTCCCCAGAGCCACCGCCTTCACGCCGGGCCATCTACCGCTTCTACCGCGCCACAGGAGAGACCGGCGTCGGCGTCGTGCTCCTCTCGCTCGCCGACGCGCTAGCCGCCTGGGGGCCGGCGCTGACCGAGGAACGCTGGCACAAACTCCTCACCACTGCCCGCGCCCTCTTGAACGGCTACTACCAGCGCCAAACAGAGGTGGTCACCCCGTCACCGCTCCTCACCGGGCATGATCTGCTGGCACCGGGAATTCCCGCCTGCCCAGAGATTGGCCGGCTACTCCCCTCGCTACGCGAAGCTCAAGCCGCCGGAGAGGTCAGCACCGCCACAGCCGCACAAGCCTTCATCAATAACCAAGAGCGCACATGACTAGGCATTCCCCTGGCCGCGCGCTCCTCAAATATCTCCTCCCTCTGCTGGCGGGATGGTTCGCCCTCACCGCATGTCAGGCTCTGCAACCCTTCCCCACAGCCCCTAACCGCGTCGCGATCATCGCCGATGGAGAACGGCGCACACTGGAAACCGAGGCCCAAACGGTAGGCGCGGTGCTAGCCGAAGCCAGCATTAAATTGGAGAATCTGGACCGTGTGCAGCCGCCGGAGAACGCCCAACTACATCACGGGCAACTCATCACCGTGACACGCAGCTGGCAGGCAGAAGAGGTCATCACCACAACGCTCCCCTTCAAACGCGAGGTCGTCCGCAACGCCACCCTGCCCGCAGGCGAATCACGCCTCTTGCAAGCCGGCCAGGAAGGCGTACATGAGCATCTCTATCGCCTCACCTGGGAAGAAGGCGTCCAGATTGAGCGCGTGTTAGTTAAAGAGGGCATCACCAAACCACCGCAAGAGGAGATACTCCTCATCGGCACCCGCCCGCAGGTCACCACCACTAACATTACCGGCACGTTGGCCTACTTAGAACATCAAGAGGCTTGGATTTTGCACGAGAGCAGCGCCAATCGACGCCGCCTCACCACCTTCGGGGATCTGGATGGGCGCGTCTTCACGCTTTCGCCCTCCGGTCGCCAGCTGCTCTTCACCCGCGCCGTTACCGAGGAGCAGGGCATCAACACACTCTGGATAGCTCACACCACCGCAGCCGCTCCCACACCGCGCGACACCGGCATCAGCGACGTCCTCTGGGCCGGCTGGTCGCCCGATGGCCGGCATATCGCCTGGAGCACCGCCGAGAACACCGACCGGCCTCCCGGCTGGCGTGGACGCAACGACCTCTGGGTAGCCACGGTCACGCGCGATACCGAGCTCACCCATCAACGGCGGCTCCTGGAGGAGGAGGCCGCCGGCGGCTACGGTTGGTGGGGCACGCGCTACTTCTGGTCGCCCGACGGCGAGAAGCTGGCCTACTCCCGTCCCGACGAGATCGGCATAGTGAATTGGGGCGAACCGGAGCGCCATACTCTCGTTAAGTTCCCCGCTTACCGCACTTACAGCAGCTGGGCCTGGGCGCCCGACCTCACCTGGTCAGCTGAGAGCCGGTTGATAGCCACTATCTTGCATGGCCCGCCGGCAACTAACATTCACCCCGAAGAAAGCCCGGTCTTTGATCTCTGGGTCTTGGAAGCCACGGGCGCTTACAGCGCCGAGATCGCCTCCGAGGTAGGGATGTGGGCCAGGCCACGCTTCAGCCCCGATTCGGAGACCATCCTCTTTGGAAAGGCGCGTATTCCCTACCAGAGCCATCTGAGCAGTTATACCCTCTGCACTCTGGACCGTGACGGCTCCAACCAACAGTGCCTTTATCCTCCCACAGAGGAAATTGGAATTGAAATTCCCAGCTGGTGCTGGAGTCCGGACCGCCAGGTTATGGCCTTCATCTACCAGGGCGATCTGCACTTGCTGCGCGAGGGCGCGGAAATCCCCCTGCCCCTCACCGATGAGGGCGAAGTGACGCTGCTGGATTGGAAGTGACCAGCATAAGTTGCAAGTTGCAAGTTACAATAAGTTACAAGTTGAAAGTTGAAAGTTGAAAGTGAGAAGCGGTCTTAGGGAGCAGTAATTTGTCAGCTAATCC
Source organism: Anaerolineae bacterium (assembly GCA_021107605.1). Taxonomy (GTDB): domain Bacteria; phylum Chloroflexota; class Anaerolineae; order B4-G1; family SLSP01; genus G713. The sequence continues at coordinate 3,148 of JAIOSN010000133.1, forward strand.
TTGCCAGCGTATAATTACGGCAAATGGCAAATAACTATTTGACTAACCGCTAATCGCTAACGACTAACTGCTAACAACTAACCGCTAACAACTAACCACTCACCGCTAACCACTCACCGCTAACC
>JAIOSN010000088.1 GCA_021107605.1 Anaerolineae bacterium
CTCCAATGCGTTTGCCATCGCGCGGCGCTTGGGGTTATCTGAAGTAGTGGTGAAAGAAGCCGAGGGAATGCTTTCTGGCGAGGCCTTGCGGGCGGATGAGATGTTAGATGATCTGCATACCCTGCGCATCCAGGCGGCCCAAGCGCGCAATGAGGAACGGCGGGCGCAACAGAAAGTGGAGGTTCAAGCCGCTGAGTTGCGGGAGCGATTACGTGATATTGAAGCAGAACGTCGTGAGATTTTGGAGCAGGCCGCGGAACAAGGGGAGCAGGAATTGGATACCCTACGCCAGAAGATTCGCGATCTGCGGCGCCGTGCGCAGCTCGGCTTTGCAACCAGCGTAATTGCCAAGGAATCCCTCGTCGAATTGGCGGCTGAAGTGGAAGAATTGGAAGCGGAGCTGCCCCAACCAGAGCGGAGCTCGCTGGCAGCTGAGATTTCTTTAGCAGAATCCGAGCCACGCAGGAGGTTGAGGGTAGGAGATACTGTACAAGTGCTCTCCCTGGGGATGAGAGGGGAGATCATCAGTATCTCCGGCGATGAGGTCAAAGTGCAGGCCGGTGCCATCCGCACACGGGTGGCTCTGGACGCGGTGGCCCTGGTGGCGCGTGAACCGGAGCCGTCCCCGCTTGAGTGCATTACTACCGACATCCCGCGTCCCAATTCGCCGGGTGTGGAGCTGGACTTGCGCGGGATGCGGGCGCTGGAAGCCCGCCAACAGTTAGCGCGTTACCTGGATGCTGTTGCGCTGACCGATCTCCCCTGGGCGCGGATCATCCATGGTAAAGGCACGGGGGTATTACGGCGGGAGGTGCGGAATTTTCTAGCGCAATACTCACTGGTTGCTTCTTACCAATCCGCCCCGGCCCGCGAGGGGGGCGATGGGGTGACGATTGTGAAGTTGGTGCAGGTCTAAGTGGTAAGCAGAAAGGGGCAGCGTTAGCTGCCCCTTTTTGGTCAGTGCAATCTTGTTACTCACTATCAGTCGCTGGAGAAGCGGAGTCTGAGGTTGTCTTTGAACTTGAGTCTGCTGCGCTCTTTGCACTTTTAACTTCAGATTTATCCTTATCCTGTCGATCTCCAGGTAGCGCTGTTGAAGATTTGGCGCGATTATCGGTGACATAAAAACCTGAGCCTTTGAAAATGATCCCGGCCGGTTGAATTAAACGGATAACATCCCCCTCACATTCTGGACAGCTCTTGACGGGGGGTTCTGAAAAACGTTGCCGGCGCTCAAAGCGTAGTCCACACTCGTTACATTTATATTCGTATAGCGGCATTGAAATTACCTCCTGAAGCCAACTCTACCGGGACTATTATAAGCCATTTGCGGTAGTTGGCAAGAGCGCGTGCCGGAGAGCTAGCCAGAAATTGAAGCTGGTTTGACAAACTTTCGCTTTCCGCTATCATGGCGTTGTTATGGGCTGGTAAGATTAGCCGATGATCGAGAGGTGCTGAGGGCTGGGGTCTGTGCGGCAGAGTCCTCCGAACCCCGCCAGGTCCGGAAGGAAGCAACGGTAAGGTACGGCTTCTGGGTGTCGCAGTTTTCTGGCTTTCAGTACCTCTCGGAGATCGGCTGAGTGCAAGAGAGGCCCACACAGGGCGATGGGAATCTCTATCGCCCTTTTTTCTTGGATGAGACATCTGCTATCTCTTTACTACTCAGCTATTCCCAGGTAGCGGGTGGGAATAGCTCCTTTCGGACGTAGCTGCACGTTGATTTTCTATTTTATCTACGAAAATCTGCGCGAATCTGCGTCCGCTCTTGAATTTTGCAGGGTGGCTGAGTAGTAACGCTATCTCTAAAATTGGCGGAGGCATGAGACGACAGAATCGCGTACTGGCTTTGTTAGCATTGTTGGCCTTAACTGGATTGGCGGCTGGCTATCGGGCCACGCAGCTTCCTATCACGTTGGTGCTAGCCGGCGAGTCTAGGGAGATCTACACACATCAGCCGACCGTTGAGTTACTCTTAGCCGATCTGGAAATTCCCTTGCGTGAAGAGGATTGGCTTTCCCCGCCCCCTGAGACCTCCTTGACTGCCGGGATGACTGTGCAGCTCACCCCGGCGCGCCCAGTGCTCTTTATGGTAGATGGGCGCGAGTATCTGCGCTACGTGCATGGTGAGAGTCCGGCGGATCTGTTGGCACAGGAAGATATTCATCTGCGGCCACATGATACCTTTACGGTGCGTTCCCCGCTGGTCAGCGATCCCCCCGGTACGCGCTTTCGCTTGGTGGTTGATAGAGCTCTGCCGGTGGTGTTAGTTGCGGGAGCTGTGCAGACTACCTTTTACACCAGCGCGTCTACGGTGGGGGAAGCGTTATTGCACAAGGGTATTGAGCTCTATCGTGCTGACCGTCTCTTCCCTGCTCCGAGCACGCCGGTGCAAAGCGGAATACGCATTCGCTTGGAGCGTTCGGTGCCTGTGCGCGTGCAGATTGATGGGCATACTATCCGCACGCGCACGCATCGTGACCGGGTAGGGGAGGTCCTGGCAGATTTGGGCATTCTTCTCAACGGATTGGATTACACTACTCCAGCATTAACGGCGACTCTGGGCGAAAATACTGAAATCCGTGTGCATCGAGTGACGGAGAGTATATTGGTTGAACAGAGTCCCATTCCTTTTGAGGCTGTTTGGCGACCTGATCCTAATATGGAATTGGATCATCGGGGCATCACGCAAGAAGGTGAGCCTGGGGTTCTAGAGCGTCGTATTAGATTGCGTTATGATGATGGAGAGCTGGTGGAGCGGCGGGTAGAGGGCGAGCTGGTGGTGCAAGCGGCGGTTGATCGAGTGATGGGCTACGGCACCAAAGTAGTGGTGCGTTCCCTGGAGACTTCCAGCGGCGTGGTGGAATACTGGCGAGTTTTTCGTGTGCTAGCCACCTCGTATAGTGCATCCACAGCCGGTGTTCCTAAGAGTGCTTCATACTATGGCTATACGGCTACCGGGATCAAGATGCGCGATGGGATCGTCGCAGTGGACCCCCACTTGATCAGCTTAGGCACCAATCTTTATATTCCGGGTTATGGAGTGGGATTGGCCGCCGATACTGGCGGGGCCATTGTCGGCAAACGGATAGATCTAGGTTACAGTGATGAACATTTGCGACTCTGGTATTCGTGGGTTGATGTTTATCTATTGACCCCGGTCCCAGGGCAGATCAACTATTTAGGCCCATAAAAAATGGCTCTAGAGCTAGAGAATCCCCGCCATATTTTAGCTCGCTATGGATTGCATCCTCGCCGTTCATTGGGACAGAATTTCCTCGTTCACCCTACGGCCCCTGGGCGCATCGCCGCTGGGGCGGAAATCGGGCCAGAAGATACGGTGCTAGAGGTGGGCGCCGGGGTGGGGACCCTGACTGTAGCGCTCGCCGAGCAGGCCAAACGAGTAATCGCCGTGGAGACCGATCCGCAACTGGTAGCGGTATTACGAGCGGAGTTGGGTTCGTGCGAGAATGTGGAGATTATCCAGGGTGATATTCTGGAGCTAGATCCGGTTGATTTGTTAGGAGTGATACCTGCGAAATCCGCTCCCTTGTGGGGGGAGCGGATTGAAAATTACCTCGTGGTAGCCAATCTACCTTATTACATCACCTCGGCGGTTATCCGGCACTTACTGGAAGCGGCGATTCGACCGGCGCGGATGGTCTTCACTGTTCAATATGAGGTGGCTAAACGTATGGTCGCTGCTGGCGGCAAGATGAGCATCTTGGCCCTCAGTCTCTATTTTTACGGCAAGCCAGAGTACCTCTTTCGGCTCAAGCGGGGCGCTTTCTATCCTGCCCCTCGGGTAGATTCGGCGGTAGTGCGCTTAGATCTGTATAGAGAGCCGCCGCTAGCTCTCCCCGAGGTTGAAATTTTCTTTCGGGTCGTGCGGGCCGGGTTTGCCCAGCGGCGCAAACAGTTGCGGAATACATTGGCGGCTGGTCTACAGCTGGATCCACAATCCGTTGAGGAAGCGTTTGCCGGCTTGGATGTTTCATATACTCGCCGCGCCGAAACTCTCTCTTTAGAGGAATGGGAAGCAGTGATTCAAGCATTATACCCACTCTTGCATCCCTAATTTTGAGTCTACTGAAAAAACCAAGAATTTCGCCACGAAGGCGCAAAGAGCGCCAAGATTTGAAACTTAATGTTTTTCTTAGCGTCCTTGGTGTCTTTGCGGCAAGATATCTTTTTTCAGTGGAGCCAATTTTAATCT
>JAIOSN010000153.1 GCA_021107605.1 Anaerolineae bacterium
CAGAAAAAACAAAACACGAACGAGGCTCTGATGCCTCCAGATGTGTTGAATGAATTAGAAGAATCTTTGGAGCAAGAAAGGGAAGATTGAATCTACTGAAAGACCAAGAATTTCACCACGGAGGCACGGAGCGCACTGAGGTTTGAAGCTTGCCCTTCAGAAAATTAGTTTCTTGACAGGCCCGGTTAGATATTTTTACACCAAAACTTAATTTTTCTTAGTGCCCTCTGTGTCTCCGTGGTGAGCTATCTTTTTTAGAGGAAGGAAAAGTAATGAGTGGGAGAACTTCTTATTGTGTCTTTTTCCGCATCCATGATACCCTGTGGTGCGATCATGTTGCATAAGCTATTATGGTTAGCCCGAGAGGGAGTGAGTCCCCGATGATTGATGCTCTTGACGAAGTTTTACGCCGCTTACTCATCCGCGAAATTCCCATCAGAAATGGGGAAATTGATATCCAGTTCAAGCAACCTAACCGTACCTGGTCGGCGCAGCTTAGTCGCCCCACGTTGAATTTCTATCTCTATGATTTGCGTGAGAACATACAACTGCGCCAACCATCGCCATTGTGGGCGGGAGTAGGGCCACAGAAAAACGGCAAAATCAGCCAACGCCGCCCGGCAGTACGGCTGGACTTGCACTACGTCATGACTATTTGGGTCAATGAACCCACTGATGAACATCACCTCTTGGCCCGTGCGTTAATGGCGCTCTTTCGCTATCCTTATCTGCCGGAGGACCTCTTTCCGGAAGTCTTGTTGGCACAGCCGTCGCCTATCCAGTTGCGGGTAGCGCAGCCAGATCATCTGCAAGAGACCTCTCTCTTCTGGAGTGCGCTGGATAATGAGATCAAGCCGTCTATTGATTGCACGATCACCTGCGCACTTGACCCGTATCAACCGATCACCACGCCACTGGTGCGCGAGCGACTGCTTATTTTCCATAACGTTATCACCGGGGCGACCGAATCCCCAGGCCCAACTCTCTGGACAGTGCAGGGACGGGTAACGGGGAGCGGCGCTAAGGAGTCCCGCAGCATGAGCTTGTTGGAGCGTGGGTTGGAAATTCCGCTGCGCCCAGATGGTTCCTTTACCATCATCAATTTGCCGGCGGGTACCTACACAGTAGAAATTTCCGCAAGTGGAGCTAAGACCTGGCAGCAGGAGCTCACTGTACCTTCTCCTGAATATCTAATTGGGTAAAGCTAGCCAGCGGATTGTGAGTCAAAGCAAGGGAGGTGTTGAGCGGACAACTATGACTAGTAGAGCGTGACAAGGGAAAAGTATTGATATCTTTTTAGTGAATTGGTACAAGATAGAGGAGGTAGAACATGCCAGAATATCTTTCACCTGGTGTTTACGTTGAAGAAGTTGATCGTGGCGCTAAACCGATTGCAGGGGCCGGCACTGCTATGCCCGTTTTTGTCGGTTTTTCAGAGCGAGCCATGGTCAAAGATGAGATCGATGGTGAGATCATCGCTCGCAATGTGCAAGGCAAGGCGCAATTGGTGACCAACTGGAGCCAATTTGTGGAAACTTTTGGTGAGTTTGTCGCCGGGGCCTATTTGCCCCATGCTGTCTATGGTTATTTCCTGAATGGGGGCGGGCGTTGTTATGTTATCAGTGTTAAAACTCTCCCTCCGGCTCAGGCGGCGTTGCTTAATGTCAGCGGTAAACCCCAGTTGATAGTACGCGCCAAGGAAGCTGGTTTCACTGGCCTCAAGTTACGCGTGAAGCTTGAGTCTCCCGAATTGCCAGCTGCTGGTAAAGGGAAAGGGAAAGGGAAGGGGAAAGAGAAAGATGAAGCCCTCACGACAGAACCTACTAACGGAGGGTTGCCGTCCTTTACACTGACCGTGGAAAAGGAGAAACTTAGTGGTGGCTGGCGGACGAAAGAAGTTCATCAAGTGACACTGAAGGAAGAGGTTCAGCAGAGCGGTGAAAGACAGGTGGTGATAGATTATAAGGACAACAAGTTCCCAGAGTTCATTGAGCTCTTGTTGCCAGCTACCGATATGCCGTTAGCTAAACTTTACCCCCGCACTCAGCAACAATCTCTCAAGATCGAAGAGAAAGCGCTGACGCCACCCACAACTTCTGATTTTCAAGGGGATGTCACGGAGCGCACCGGCATTGAGGGGTTGGCTGAATTGGATGACGCCACCATGCTCGTGGTGCCAGATTTGATGACGCCCATGCCCGGACAGAAGAAGCTAAATTTGGATACTATCAAGGCCGTGCAGACTTTGATGATTGCTCATTGTGAACAGATGGGTGATCGGATGGCGATCTTGGATGCACCACCCAACATGAAACCTGCTGAAATCAATAAATGGCGCATGAAAATTGCGGGGTACGATTCCAGCTACGCAGCCCTTTATTATCCCTGGATCGAGGTGAGCGACCCGGTTACTGATCAACCTGTACTCATTCCGCCCTCCGGTTATCTGGCCGGGATTTGGGCGCGGAATGATAATACGCGAGGTGTGCATAGGGCTCCCGCCAACGAGATAGTTCGGGGAGCTACCGGGTTGGCTTACAATGTCACCAAGGGTGAGCAGGATGTGCTGAATCCCAACGGGGTTAATTGCATCCGGGCTTTTGCTGGTAGTGGTATCCGCGTCTGGGGGGCGCGCACGCTTTCTAGCGATCCCTCATGGCGTTATATCAATGTGCGGCGTCTCTTCAACTACGTCAAAAAATCTATTGAGCGAGGCACGCAGTGGGTGGTCTTTGAACCGAACGAGCCGCGACTCTGGGCACGAGTGCGCAACGCCGTGGATTCCTTTCTCACCATCGTCTGGCGCGAGGGTGCCCTATTTGGTCTCTCGCCGGCACAGGCTTTCTACGTCAAATGTGATGAGGAGCTAAATCCATCTGCCTCGCGTGATATGGGCCGGCTGATCGTTGAAATTGGTATGTCCCCCGTTAAGCCGGCAGAATTTGTGATCTTCCGCATCAGCCAATGGGCAGGACAGTAGCTACCAGGGATTTAAAATTGGTCGTAATCTGTAGAGGTTTTGAGTTAGGTTGATTTTCATGCTTTTAGAGAATTGAGGAGGCAAAAAATGGCTATTCGTAATACAGATCCCCTAATCGGTTTTCAATTTTCGATCAAAATAGAGGGACGTGATGAGTTAAGTGGTTGGTTTACAGAGATTGAAGGAGTCGGTTCAGAGAGTGAGGTAGTGGAGCACAAGACCGTCACCGGAGACGGCAAAGAAGTTGTGCAGGTGATCCCCGGCCGAATAAAATGGTCTCCGGTGACTTTGAAACGTGGTATTACTAACAATATGGCATTTTGGAGTTGGCGTCAGGAGGTTGTCAACGGTGATATGGAGACGGCGCGCACTGATTGTACCATCTTCATGCATGATCGTGAGGGCACGGCTGTTGCCGGTTGGAAGCTTGTCCGTTCCTGGCCTTCTAAGATCAGCGGGCCGTCGATGAAGACTGACAGCAACGATATCGGCGTTGAAGAGCTCACCATAGTTCACGAGCAACTGGAGCGTATTAAGATCTAGTCCCAATTTCAGATATTCTGCATTGGGGTAACGTATTGCGTGTTGTGTAAACTATTTTATATGCAGCACGCAATACGGGTTTATTTAATGGGATATTGAATTAGGAGAATAATCCGTGTCTATCCAGACAAAATTTGAATTCACTCTCCCGCGTGGTTACGTAGATGAACACGGTAACGTGCATCGTCAAGGGGTCATGCGTCTGGCCACAGCGATGGATGAGATCGCGCCGTTACGTGATCAGCGCGTGCGGTCCAACCAAGCTTATTTAATTATTGTCTTACTCTCCCGCGTTATCGTTAAGTTGGGTGCACTATCCGAGATCACGCCATCTACCATAGAGAAACTCTTCGCCGCTGATCTAACTTATCTTCAGGATCTCTACCGGCGGATCAACGAGCAGGGTGTCAGTGATATCCCCATTGCTTGTCCCGTATGTGGCGCGCAATTTGAGCTTGACCTGGTTGACCTGACGGGGGAATCATAGGCTACCCCCTTGACCGCCTGCACAAGGAGGTAGCCTACATCGCTTATCATCTTCATTGGTCGCGGGATGAAATCTTAAATCTGGAACATCCTGAACGGCAAACGTGGGTAGAGGAAATAGCTCAACTTAATCGCAGGTTAAATGCAGGGATTCAGGAGGATTGATAGGAGACGAGAGCGCTAAATTGTCCATCCCTACCAATTGACTAACAATGACGAAAGAACACACATCAAAGATTGATCGGAGCCGGCGGACTCCCTCTGCCGAAGAGGTTTATGTATCCATTGACCGTGAAATGCTGGCCCAAAAAGTTTGCCGGTTGTTGAGGAAGGAACTCCGTATTCAGCGGGAACGTTTAGGATACCAGCGGCGCTAAGGAGAGTACCATGGGCCAGCCTCGCGTTCCCGGGCAGGCGGTGAGCGCGGCACTGCCCTCGCTTCGCATAGCGGTTAAGTTTCCATCAGCCAAATTACGAAAATCTTAGCGCCCTCTGTGGTGAGGGCTTTTATAGGAGGAGGCAATGCCAGAGAGTAATCAAGGTATGAAGCAATGGGGGAAATCTCCAGCCACTACGTTTAGATACTATGTAGAATTGAAGAGTGTCATTGAAGGAGCCTTCACCGAGTGCAATGGTCTAAATGTGGAACGTGACGTGTACGAGTACAAAGAGGGTGGCGTCAATGATCATATTCACATTCTAGCGGGCCGGGCTAAATACGGTGGTAATATCGTGCTCAAGCGAGGGGTTACGTACTCTGACGTACTCTGGAAGTGGTTCCAGGAGGAACTGACCCAGGGAATGGCCACTCCAGTGCAGATGGCGGTCATTCTGATTGTGCGTTATGATTACCAGCGCAAGAAACGCATCGCTTTGCGGTGGAATGTGGAGCAGGCTTTCCCGGTTAAATGGACCGGCCCGAATCTGAACATGTCTGGCAATGATGTAGCGGTTGAAACGATAGAAATCGCACATCAGGGCTTGAAGATGGAATGTCTGGAATTTTAGGTAAAGATGACAGCAGAGAAAGAAGGCCCAGTACAACTGCAACGCTATCCGGTCACCACATTGGCCCGGAAGATTGTTGCACGGTGGAGAACCCCCACGGTTTGTGGTCCCAGTCGGCGGCTGATTACTGCACGAATCCAGCGATTGGTTCCGCGTGTTGTGTCTATCCAACCGCCCGTTGAACGCTCTCCAGAAGTAGAGTCTACTCAAATACGCTTGACGCCTCAATCGCGCTCCCCGCAAATTTTGAGGGCCGTAGCTATGCCCTTGGTGGGTGTGCGGGAGCGTGAGCCGTTGGCGGTGCCGGAGTTACTGGCAAACGTTGAACCACCGGCAGAAACTAACGTTGATGGTGGTGCGGGAGAGACACCGGAATGGTTCAAAAGCTTACCCTCTTTTGAGGAAGCCACCTCGCGATTGCGTTTCCCTGATTCCGTGGATGTTAAGCGGCCTCATGCTGAACGAGATACAGCTTCCAGTTCCCCTCGATCATCGGCGCCGCCTGCTGTTTCCCCATCTTCTCCTCAGATAACGCGAAAGCCTGTTGCTCCTGAATCTTCTGCTTCCCAATCTCAGCGGATGCGGGTTTACACGCAAACTGAAGAATTTACATCTGGCCGCCAGCCGCCGCCAATTTCGTTGCAGGACTTGCGGCGGGTTCACGTGGGAGAACCAAAGGTGGATACACCAGCGGTGCAGCGGCTTCCAGTGGAGGATACTGAGCCACGCCGCCTGGACGGGGATACTGCTGAAGAGCAATCTCTACCTGAAGCGGCAGCGGTGAGCGAGCGCGCCACATTGTCTGCGCCCGCAGTGCAGCGGCTCCCAGCGGAGGGGACTGAGCCACGCAGCCTGGACGGGGATACTGCTGATGAGCAATCTCTACCTGAAGCGGCAGTGGTGAGCGAGCGTGTCACGCCGTCTGCGCCCGCGGTGCAACGGCTTCCGGCGGAGGGGCCTGAGCCACGCAGCCTGAACGGGGATACTACTGAAGAGCAATCTCTACCTGAAACGGCGGGTGAGCGCGTCATGCCGGCGTTGCCAGCGGTGCAGCGGCTCCCGGCGGAGGGGGCTGAGCCAGGCAGCCTGGACGGGGATACTACTGAAGAGCAATCTCTACCTGAAACGGCGGGTGAGCGCGTCATGCCGGCG
>JAIOSN010000021.1 GCA_021107605.1 Anaerolineae bacterium
CAACGGCGTGCCGCTCGCGAGCAATTGGTCGGTGAGGTCACGGCCTGCATGCGTGAGTCGCTGGACATAGACACTGTTTTACAGACTGCCGTGCGCGAGATCAGTCAGTCGTTGGGGTTGGCAGCGCTTGACGTGCGATTGGATATGGAAGCTGAGTAATGAATGATGTGTGGAGTTCACGATTATGAACGAGAATGAAAGGGAAATGACCAACCAAGGAAACACCTCTCTTACAGAGAGTGTCCTGGTCTGGCGGCAACAATTGATCCGGCGGGTGCTGCGGGTGATGGTCGTCTTTGGGTTGCTCATGGTCACAGCCGGTTCCTATTCCAACTATACCCGCAGTGTTTTGTGGCCGGTGGTCGCTTACGTTGGAATTTATATCGTGTTGGTGCTTTTGGCGCTATGGCCGCAGGCCCCTTATGGGTTGCAGGTGGGTGTCGTCCAGCTGTTACTCTACACTATCGCCCTCATAGTTTTTATCACGCGGGGCATTGGCGATAGTAGCCGGCTCTACTTGTTTACCATGGTTTTTGTTTCCGGGTTGTTTTGGGGCTGGCGGGCGAGCCTTTTCACGCTGGGCCTTGCCTTTTTGACCATGGGGGGGTTGGGTTGGGCTTTTACTACGGGCGTTATCACTGCTTACGAGGAGGTCGTCTCGACCGACTTGAGCACTTGGGTGGCGCTTACTATCGAGTTGTTCAGCATGAGTGTTTTTATAGCACTGTTATTGAATTACTTTACCTTACGCTTTGATATCTACATGACCCAGAGCCACAAACTGGCCCAAGAACTAGAGGAAAATCAGGAGCGGCTAGAGAACCAGGTACGGGAGCGCACGATGGATCTGGAGCGGCGGAGCGCACAGTTGGAGGCGGCGGCACGGGTGGCGCGGGAAGCGGCGGAAATTCGAGATGTGGAGCAGTTGTTGGAGCAGACGGTGCAGCTTGTCTCAGACCGCTTTGGGTTTTACCACACCGGCATATTTTTGGTTGACGAGGACGGGGAGTACGCAGTGCTACGCGCCGCTTCGTCGAAAGTTGGGCGGCGGATGCTGGCGCGAGGACACCGGTTGAAGGTAGGCGAGGTGGGGATCGTCGGCTACGTCACCGATCAAGGCGAGTCTCGCATCGCGCTGGACGTGGGCGCAGACGTAACCTACTTCAATAACCCTGATATGCCCGACACCCGTTCCGAGATGGCGTTGCCGTTGCGGGTGCGGGGAGAGATCATCGGTGCGTTGGATGTGCAGTCTAATGAGGAAGCCGCCTTCTCTGAGGCAGATGCAGCAACGCTGCAGATCCTGGCCGACCAGGTGGCGCTGGCCATTAGCAATGCGCGCCTGTTCCAGCAGACGCAGGAGAGCCTGGAGGCGGAACGACGCGCTTATGGTGAGTTGAGCCGCGAGGCATGGGGAGAATTACTCCACACGAAACGCGAACTGGGCGCGCGTTATGATCCCCGAGCAATCCTACCGCTTGATGGACGCTGGCGCGAGGAAATGAAACTAGCAGTCAAGGAGAAGAGAGCTATTTTTGATGCGGAAGACCGCTTGGATACAGTCGCCGTTCCCCTCACAGTGCGCGGTCAGGTAATTGGTGTGCTTGACGCGCACAAACCCGGGGATGGCGGTGTGTGGACGCCAGAAGAGATCGCGTTGTTGGAAACGCTGACCGAGCAGTTGAGTCTGGCGCTGGAGAGCGCGCGCCTCTACGAGGACACTCAGCGCCGCGCTACCCGTGAGCAGCTAGTTAGCGAGGTCACGGCCCGTATGCGCGAATCGTTGGATATGGACACTGTGTTGCAGACCGCGGCACGCGAGATACGCCAGGTGCTGGGACTGCACGATATCTCAATCCGCCTGGAGGATGTAACCGGGCCAGACCAAGCACCGGCAGGCGAGGAGGTATTCTGATGGATGCGTCCCAGACTTTACAACTCACGGCCCTGTTTCTGGCGTTGGTGGAATTCTTTTTATCTCTTTATATTTTGTTGCTGAATCCTCGACATACTGCCAACCGCCACGTGGGTGGGTTGTTCTTGCTTATTGCCAGCAGTAACTTGGCTTTGGGCGTGATGTTTGGCGCGCGAAACGCCGTCCAGGGCGCTTGGCCGACCTGGATTCTGTCCGCTACGTCACCGGCTTTGAACGTGACACTACTTTTGACCACGGTGGTTTTGCTCAAGCCTAATTGGCTACGCGGTCGTTGGCGGTGGGCCTGGTGGCCGGTTTATGGACTGATTTTCCTGCCTGGTTTATTGACCTTGGTAGATCTGAGATGGGGCACGCAACTCTGGTACACGGGTCTCGATGCTGGAATTTATCGTGGGGGGCACGTGTCCATGTCCGGCTATATTGCTGGCAGTCTGTCTTTGCCTATCAGGACCTTGACGCTCAACATAGCGCCGTTGGCGGGTTTCATTCCTCTGTTGTACGTTGCCCTGGCGGACAAAAAAGTAACGCGGTTGACCCGTTGGCTGGCATGGCGGTTACTGGGAATACAGGTTGCGGCTGTGGTCATCGAATTAGGGTTGCGCGATTTACTTATTGGCGGGACATCGCTTCTTTCCAGCACGGTCTTTGTTCTTGCTTACGGCTATGCCGCTTTCCGCCAGGTGTTCCCTGAACAACGCTCGCGATTGAGACTGATGTGGAAAGTTCTTATCCCGCTAGTATCTGGTGTGATCATTGTGGTGGGGGTATTGGTTTGGCAGGGCGTGAATGCACAAATCAATCTACTGGAGACCAAAGACAAAGCTGAGTTGAGTGATCATTATGCCATTTTTATGACGATGCTGGACGAGCACGCGGAAACGATGTTGGCATTGGCAGCCAGTATGGCTAACTTGCCCGACGTTCAGCAGGCGTTTGCCGAGCAGGATCGAGACGAACTGGCGCGCGTGCTCTCGTCAAGTCTTCAGAAATTAGCAGACGAGGACATCGCTTCGGCGGTTGTCTTTCACCTGCCGCCGGCGACGCCTTTTTTCCACTTGTTCAAACCACAAATAGAAGGTCAGGATGTTTCTAAAATCCGCCCGATGGTGGTCAAAGCGAATACTGAACAACAGCCGCTCGTAGGAATAGAGCCAGGAGTATTTGGCTTGCCAATCAGAGGAATGATGCCCGTTTATTACCAGGGAGAGCACATTGGATTAGTGGATACGGTGGTGTTTATAGATGCTGATTTTCTGGAACATGTCAAAGAACGGATGGATGGTGACTTGACCATCTATGTCCCCGCAGAAACAGCTACCATGATGACGCAGGTTGAGCTAGGCACGGATGCGCCAGCTGGATTTCGGGTTTACGCTACGACTACCCAGACGCGCTTGCCGGTTGCCGAGAGTTTTTATCAGCAAGTAATGGCTGACGGCGCCCAAGTTTGCACCACTGTTTCTGATCAAGGACACAACTATACAGTTATGTTATCTCCGCTAGTGGATTATGCGGACAATCCCGTTGGCATTGTCGAGTTTGTTGTATCTAGAGATGTACTGCTCAACGAAATCGCATATAGCAGAAACACGAGCTTGCTATTTGGGGTCGTTTTGGTCCTAGCGCTGTTGTTGGGGATGGTGTTTTATCTATTGAAGGTTATCCTGCAACCCATTTCCGCAGTTCAACAAGGGGTGGCTCTGGTGGGCAGTGGTGATTTGGCATATCGCTTGGATATCAGAACCGGCGATGAGATCGAGC
>JAIOSN010000298.1 GCA_021107605.1 Anaerolineae bacterium
CCCGCACCGGAATCTCATATTCAAAATCGCCGGCCCCGATGATGGCGGCGCCTTCCGCCAAATCACGTACCTGACGCAAGACCAAACGCTGCATAAATATCAACAGCGACCCAATCAGCAGTCCCATCAACGCGGCACTGGCCAGCAGCGGTCCCCACATCAATGCAGGTGGCTCAACCACCGCCACAGTCTCACCAATAACTACGTATAATGAGTCCTCCCCCAGCAACGGTACTTCCTCAAAGACCAAAAATACCTCACCATAGGGAACTACTTCCCGCTTCAACGGTGAAATTTTACCCAGATTCGCCAATTCAGGCATCATTATATTTCGTTTGCCCGGCAGAGAATGGTAAAGTACCATCCCGTTCTTCAAAGTCAGCGCCGCGAAGGCCATCTCCGATTGATCTTGAATGCTCTCTCGCAGGTAGGTGTTCAACTCCGGCAAATCCCGGACCGAGGAGATGTAAGGAGAAACCCGGCGCAACGTCTTGGCGAGCTGCGCTGTGATTATCTCCCCCTTGCTCAACCGAATATCACGATACTGTTGTTGATACTGCCTACCCACGAACCAAGAAGTCGGGAGGAGGATCAAGAGAGGTAACAAACCCAGTGCCAACACCAGGCGCCAACGTAAGCTAATTGCTCTGCGAGCCATCACCAACCTCCTACGGGTACCGGGAATTGTCGTTCAATGCGCGCCGTGACCACAAACTCCAGTGGAATTTTCAGGTTCCAATACTCGGCGGCCACGGCATTCACGGCCAAGATATTGTTTATAGGTCTGGTCGCCGGAATCTCATCTGGAGAGCGTCCCGCCGCTATCTCCAGAACCATCTCACCCGCCAGCTCTCCCTGTACATAAGCTGAGATAGTCAAGCCTCCAACCGCGCCAGTGCTCACTGTCTGCAACCATAAACCAAAAACGGGGATGGGGGAATTCTTGAGAGTCCAATTAATAACAGATTGTTCTGATATCTGCCCGCCCCAATCATTTTCCAAGGTCTGGTATTTTAACAAAAGAATAAAATCCATGCCAGCCGCCTCATCCAATACCAGTAGTTGCCACTCCTCCCAATCATTAGTTTCGTAAGTCACCACCCGCCGCAAATTCAGCTCCTCATCTGCAACCAACTCGGCTGCGATCGCCGTAGCACCGGTCGTAGCCGGCAAAGATTCGTCACCTAAGATCAAGAGGTCTTTCTGTGCCGTAAATCTCTGGGCCATCCGTATGGTTTCTACGGGATAAGGGTGTTCCAAAACTCCGGTGACGTTGGGCCGCACCAAATCATATTCATGCGGGATGCCGGCCAGTCCACAAAAAACGAAGGGCAGCGTGGTATCAGGATAGAGCGGGATCACCGTGCGCGCTGCTTCATCATCGAGCACCACCACCAGATCAGGCCCAAATTCCCGGATTGCCCCCACGGCAACGTTCACCTGCTCCGGGAACGACTTGCTCAACGACGGTTCCACATCCAATGCCAGCTCCTCCAATTCCAAGGTGGCGCGCGAAACATCATAGCCTCCCTGCGCCAGAGAGCTCAAAATACCCGCCCGCATCCGGTTGGAAGATAGGTCCTTCATCCCATAGCTGCGGAGCAAGAATAGTCGCAAGGGCTGAACAGGAGCGGAGAGTGTAGGAGTTGGAGTCGGAGAAGGAAGAGACGGTTCTCCAACACACGCCGCCAGCAAAAAACTAACGACCAGTATCAAGAGAAGATAAAAACTACTTCTCATCGGCAGCACCTGGGGGCAGATTGACCAATTGCAGACGCACTCGGTCCACCTGCAATGACCGCCCCAGCTCCTCAACCGCGCTGCGCAAGATCGCCTCCACCTGCACGGAGTCGCGCACGCGGCTCACAATCTCACTACGTGCCCGTTCTCGTGAGGCCCGCAACCGGGTGCCTTCTAAGAGACGGGCATTGTCCAAGGCCAACGCCAGTTGCGCTACCACGTCCGCTACTAACCGCTGGGACTCCCGAGACCAGGGATGTCTAGCCGTGAAGGTCAGCACTCCCAACGTCTGTTGTTGCATGCGGATAGGCGCCAAAAGAAAATGCCGGTCGTCAACCCGTCGCACTTGCACTTCCGTCAATTCACCCTGCACGAACGGGAGCAGAGACTGCGCACCGGGCGCCCCTTCCTCAACTGTCACCCGATCATAAGTATAGGTCACCTCTCGCTGGCGGCGGGCCAAGATGCGGTACCAACCGCTAATGGCCTCCTGCTCCTGGTAACGCTTCAATCGCTCCACCGTCTTTCCGGTCTCGCCCATAAGTTGGGCTTTCTCTATCGAAATCGCCAGACCATCAGTCAGAACACGCAACGCATCCGCATCCTCTGCAGAGAAAGCCCTCTCCTTCACACTCTGCAAATCCAATGCCCCGATCAGCTCCCCATGTGTAAGCAGCGGCAGAGCCAACTCCGAGCGGGTTTGGGGTAACTCCGGGCTATCAAACCGGACAGCATCTTCTCCCACATCCAGCGCAATGCGCGGTCGCGCCGTGGAAGAAACATAACCGATAATGCTCTCCCCGCCAATCCGCAGCTTATAACCCCCTCTCCGTAACTGTCCGTCCCCTTCAGAAGAAGCCGCTCGCAAGAGCATCCAAGCACCGGTATCATCCTGCAGGAAAATCCCGACATGATAAACCTCAAACCGCTCTGAGATAAAATCAACGGCGGTATCCAACACCTCTTGCATCTCTCCGCAGCCTACCAGGGCTTGGGAGAGCTCCGCGATAGCATGGAACTGCGCGGTCCGTTCCTCCAACTTGCGGGTCCGTTCCGCCACCTGCTCTTCTAACGTATTCATCGTCTCTTGAACATACATCCGCATGGTATCCAAGGTTTGGGCCAAACGGTTTATCTCCGCACTCCGCGTCTCCGGCAGAGAGATATCCCAATCCCCCATCTCGAATTTCCGCACGACGGCCACGATTTCTTCTAGTGGTGCAGTGAGGCGATTGATAATAAAAGAACCGGCGAGGAGAATAAAGAGTAAAACCCCGCCCCCAAACGGTAGGATATTAAAGAGCGTCAGGTTACGAACCAATTCTTCCATTTCCTCCTGCAGAATCCTGCCAACTGCCAGGGATTGTGATTCCACAATATTCGCCAGACTCCAACCGGTATTATTCTCCAGGGGAGCATAAGCCACCAGCAACTCCCGCCCCCCCGCCTGCACGGCAGTATAGCCTACTTCTCCAGCGACCATCGCCTTGAGCAACGGCGCGAATTCCGTCTCAGTGGTACGCAGATCAATGCGCGCTTCAGCTGCTGAAGGAACGTGGCCTAAAATATCTTGATACCCCTGTTCTGATAAGACTACGGGGCGCCCTTGCTCATCCAAGAGCAGCGCGTAACCGGCCTCTGAGTCTCCGCGCACCAAGTGTTCGCCAATTTGCGTCAATAACAGATCAATGCCCACCGCTCCGACAAATTTATTCTCGTCCACATACACCGGAGCAGAGGCCGTGACCAACAATCCCTTGCCAGTGGCGTCAGTATAAACGTCCGTCCATTGTACCTCGCGGGCAGGATTCTCGGTGGGAATGGAGCCATAATACCAGGGACGTTGCTTTACATCGAAATCCGGTGGGAGTAAGGTCCCCAAGTTGATATTAGGGTAATAACGCGTAACGTCGCGCTCCGTTACAATGAAAATCGCCACCATTTCGGGGTTACTTTTGCTAATAGCCGCAAAGAGCGGATCGAGATAGGCCGTGCGCCGCAGCTCATCCATGACTGCCGCATCTATCTCCACAAAATTGGGGAGATAAACACTGCTCACGCCATCGGCGCCGTTGATATATTGTCCCTCCGCGCCAAAAAACATCTGCTCTTCTGGGTCCCAGTAGGCGCCCGCCGCGAAGTCACTCTCTGTTGCAAAGAAACTCGCCGTGTAGAAGGACAACTCCACGACATCGTGCTCTACCCGGCGTAATACTTGCTCCATATGCAGAATCTCATGGGAGTTCACCTGGCGTAGATACTGGGCTATCTGCGCGTCCAATTTGTCTCCGCTGATAGCTTGCGCCCTCTCACCAACAAAAATGACAGTCCGCATACTCAGATAACCTAGCGAGAACACGGTGCTGGTAGTGAGAATGACTAACAGCGCCAGCACTCGCAAACGGGTGCTCTGCGAGAAACGCGCCCAAAGGCCACGAGTATGGTTAGTCGCCATCTATCTATTCCTCCTCCCTCACAGTCGTCAAACTCAACCGCGCTGTAGCCTGCTCCGCGTTTAACGCCTGCCCCAACTCCTTGATTGCCTGCTCCAAGATATCCTCGATCTCAACCTGGGAACGAATACGCGCGGTGATTTCGCCAACCTGTTGCTCGTAGGCGGCGCGGCGACGGGTTTCCTCGATCAAGCGAGCATTTTCTAATGCCAGCCCGGCCTGCATAACCACTGCTTCCACCAAAGCCACCTCATCAGGATGCCAGGGCCGTTCTCCAGAAGCGCGTACCAAGCTTATCGAAGCCAGCGTTTGCTCACGCCACGGGATATCCACCGCCAAACGGTGCTCATCCTCGGTCTCTGCCGCCAACTGGGAATCTAACGTGGAGGCATCTTCTACCGCCACTCCGCTGTAACGGTAAGCCAGCCGTTGACCGGCGAGACGCTCTTGCCAGAGACTGCGCGTCTCCTCGCCATGCAGCTGTCGCATCTCACGCAACGAACGCTGGCTCTCGGCAAACAAGCGCGCGTTATTGATCGCCATCGCCACCTGATCCGCCATACTTTGCAACAGCAAGGTATCCTCTGCATCAAAAGCTCCCGGCTCCACCGATTGCACGTCCAGAACGCCTATCGTCTCATTATGCACCAGCAACGGCAACCCCATCTCCGAGCGGGTCTCCGGCAGATCTGGATTATCAAACCAGACCGCATCCGCACCCACATCTAAAGCGATCCGGGGTTCCCCTAGGGCCAAGACCGAGCCGACAATTCCCACCCCCCGCGCCAGACGATGCCCCCGCTCCAACATCCGCTGACCGCCGGCTGAAGAAGCGGCCCGCAATACCACAAATTTACCCGTTTGATCCGTCAGAAAAAGTCCGGCATGGTAGAAACCAAAGAGCTCCGAAATACGCTGGACGGTGATAGCTAAAAGCTCATCCATATCACGCTGCCGCGTCGCCTCCCGCGTCACCAATGTAACGGCCTCCAATTGCTGTGAACGCAACGCCAGATCGCGAGTACGTTCCATGACCCGCTCCTCCAATACCTCCTGCGTTTTTTCCAGTGCCACATTGGCAGCACGTAACTCGTCTTCAATTTTTTGTCGCCGAGAAGCATTGAAGAGCTGCACCACGACCGCGGCCACCAAGACCAGCAAGACCACCCCACTCACCACGATTGCAATTTGATATTGCTCAAACCCATAGGGCGGGCGATTATAGACTACGCTCCCCTCCGGCAAGAACGCTTGAGCATCAGCTGCCGGCGCCACCAGCAACATGAGCAAGAGTCCCCTCCCCCCCCAAACGGTGCGGACCGCTTGAGCCGCTGGGTTGAGATATCCGACCATCTTGCGCTCCCACCTTAGACCGCTGCTTGCTTCACTCTTGCTGGTCATCCGTCTCTCCTCGCATCACGATCGTCCCGGTCGCCCCCAACGTCTGGCCCAGCTCTTGGACCGTGCGCTGTAACACCGTCTCCACATCCGATGAGGCTCGCAGGCGAGATGAAATCTCACCAATCAACCGCTCGCGGGCTGCCCGGCGCTGGCTATCCTCCAATAGACGGGCGTTCTCTAGCGCCAAACCCAGCTGCACGCTCACTGCGCGGATAAGTACGCGTTCATCCGCGCTCCACTCGCGGCCTTCGTTTTCCAAACCCAACGCGCCGATCACCTCATCGTGTAAGATGATGGGCGCGACCAGAGAGGAGCGCGGCTCATCATCTTCCCCCAATTGCACGATAGTAGCCCGCTCTCGCATGGCCCGCTCCACCGCCGGCGGGAACTCCCCAGCGCGGGCAGAAGTGGTTCCCTGCTGGGTACGCTCGTAAGACGGCAGCCCTTGCAGCGAGAAAAACTCCGTCCACTGCTCGCGCACATAGAGACGGTGAGTAACCTCTACCTCCGCCAACGCCTCTTCTGTCTGCGCCAGAAGCCGGAGGTTCGCTACAGCTGGAACGCAAAGAGTGATCAAGGAACGGTAGAGCTCTTGCTCTTCCGCACTCAACTCATGTGGTTCCAGCCAACTAAAAGCCAAGAAACCTAACCACTGCTCCGCCTGTTTGAGCGGCAAGATCGCCTGCGCCCTAAATCCCAACTGCCGTAGCGGCTCTCGCGAGAGCTCATCCAACCGGGCATCATGCTCTAGGTCAGCAATAAAGAAAACTTCATCTGGCTTACCCAGCCATAACTTCGCGAAGGGGGTAGCGGAGAGACGTCGCCGGCTGCCTACCGGCAACGCAGGCTCCCCTTCCCGCCGCCAAACCGCCACCAGTTCCAACCACGTTGGCTCGCCCGCCTCGTTCAGGTCAATGTAGAAGAGCTTGACCTCAACCGCCCCACTCTCTCTGGCCGGACGCCGCAACACCTGGAGCACCCCCTCCGCATCCGCAGCCACGGTTAAGTCACGGCTAAGATTGTAAAGCCGGTCAGTCGCTATCCGGGCGCGCTGGCTCTCCTCGAAAAGACGTGCGCCCTCCAATGCCTGCGCCACCTCTCTGGATACGGAATCTATCAAATCCAATTCATCCACGGTGAGCGGCGCAGTCGGATCTTCGTAAACTCCTAACGCGCCCAATAATTCACCCCGGACTGCCAACGGCGCGACAACCGCCGGTTGCTCCTCAGAAACCGCTCTGGTCAATTCACCTTGCTCTGCCACTCGCCTGATCTCCTCATTCCAGAGCTCAGAAGCCGGCGAAAGATCAGTGTGGTCGAAGAGATAGCCGCGCACGGGGGATTCTTGCCGCAGAGCTTCCCAGCCCTCACGGCCCATGTCGCTCGTAAGCCGCTCCAACTCCTGCAAGTTCTCCTCCATCTCCCGCCGCAGTCGAGTGTTCTGGATAGCTACCGCGATCTGCCCACAGAGACCCACCAACAAAATCTGATCGTCCTGCGACAAGGCTCCAGCGGTATCACTCTGTACATCCAAGACCCCCAACACCTCTGTGCGCCATTTGATGGGTACAGCCAGCTCCCCTTTAGTCTCCGGCAAATTGGGATGTGGCACCCAGCTATCCTCCTGGGTAACGTCAGCTGCCAGCACCGGCTCCCCGGTAGCCGCGGCAGCGCCCACGACTCCTCGGCCATAAGGGAGACTGTTTCCAGCTGCCACCATCTCTTCTCCGGCCGTGCCATACCCGGCCACCAGCACCATCGCATCCCGAGCCAGTGCATGGCGAAAGATTTGCGCGTGATAATAACCAAAACGTTCTTTAACCAGAGTCACCACCCGCTGAAGGAGCACCGTTAAATTGGTCAAGGCGGCAATCTCCTGAGAGACCTCAGTGCTAAGTTGCATCTGGTGAGCGCGACGCTTCAAAGTCACTTGGATCTGCTCCTCCAACGCTTTGCGCGCGCTGACATCCCTTTGCACCGCGACAAACTGTTCAGTTTGCCCCGCCGCATCGCAGATCGGAGAGATGGTCAAGAACGCTTCATAGTAAGTGCCATCCTTACGCTGGTTAGTCATCTCACCTTGCCAGGGCTGACCAGAAATGATGCTCTGCCACATCCCGTCGTAGAGCTCATCGCTCTGCTCTCCGCTCTTGAGCATCCGTGGGTTTTTCCCCAGTACCTCGGCCTGTTTATAGCCCGTCAGCTTCTCGAATGCCGCATTGACAAACTGGATCGCCCCCTGGGCATCGGTGATCACGACCGCATCATAGATGGCCTCCACAGCTCGCGCCAACTGACGGCGCTCCTGCTCCAGCTCTCGGCGCGCGGTGATATCCTGGATGATTCCTTCCAAACATTGACTCCCACTCTTCTCATCATTAACTAACCGCGCCGTGATAGCGATGGCGATAATCCGACCATCCGGACGACGAATACTAGTCTCAAAATCAGTGACCGTTCCCTCTTGCAACAAAGCTAAGAGTTGCTCTCGCTCCGCCGGATCAACGTACAAGGAAGCCACTCCCACCGCGTTGATAGCTGCCAGCGAATCATAGCCGGTGATTTCCAAAAAGGCGGGATTCCCTTCTTCTACTTGCCCATCCGGAGTGGTGCGGAAGAGGCCCACCGGAGAACGTGAGACCAAACGTTGGTACTGACTCTCCGAGCTCTGTAACTGTTGAGCAACGCTCTGCATCACAATTCTCTGTGCTCTAGAGAACGTAGCCCAGAGAAATTTAGCCGCAGCTAGCTCCTCCACTAAAGGGGAGAGTATTTGTTCCAATACAGTCAAGCCCTCTACCAGGACTTCAACGGCAAAGCCCTCCTCCAACCGCTCGGCCAACCGCTCCTGGATGTACTGGTGGAATTCTGTGGGCGCACCTGCTTCCAAACAAGTTGCCAGCAGTTCAAAATCATACTGCGAGGCCGCCAAATGCTCCTCCGCCGGCAGCTCTGCGTAGCCCGGCAATTTAGCCAGTCCGTGGGCATATTCCACGGTCAAGGTGGGGAGTTCCGCTCTGATTTTCGCCGCCAGTCGCTGCATCACTCGCCTCCTTCAAGCAGAGTTTCCTCTGGTGCTGCTGATCCACTTGGTGCCCGCGCCAGCTCGGCCGCGCTGCCCAAGCGCACAAAGGCTGGACGATCCAAGGCGCTGCCCAGCTCCCGTACCGCGGTGCGCATAATAGCTTCCACATCCAGGGAACCGCGCACCCGCGTGCTGATCTCTCGTAACAGCTGCTCACGTTGCGCCCGCGCCTGCGCCTGCTCCAACAGACGCCGGTTCACCACTGTCGCGGCGACCTGCTGGGCGAAAGTAGCCAACAAGGCAACTTCCCGCCCCACGAAATCGGGGTCGCTCAGGCATCGCACGGCGGTCAAGGTGCCCAACAACTCTCCTTGATAGAGGAGCGGAACTACAATGATGGAACCGCTCTTCACCTTGCGCCGCCGCGCCTGCACCAGGGGACTCTCGCGCGGGTCAGGAACTCCTTTGGGAGAGAGCGCCGGCTGCCGTTCCCGCAACACCCAACCACTTAAACCCTCCCACAACTCCTCGAAGGGAACTGTATCCGCAAGACCCCCTACGCCGGGGCCAGCTTTTAAGTAATAAAGCACGCGCCGGGCTTCCAACTCAAAAGTGATGATAATCGCGCGATCAACAGCCAGCGCCTCGACCACACCCTCGATCACCGTGCGCAGCATGGTCTGTATACTCTCCTGCGTAATCAAGGACCGGCTGACACGGTAGAGAACTCGCGTCTCGGACAACAACCGCTCACGTTCCAACCGCGCTGCTTGGAGCTCCGTAACATCCCGCACAATAGTTTGAGTACGCCTGAAGTTTCCTTCCTTATCGTAAATTGCCATGGCATCCACCATCGCCGGGAAGGTGGAGCCATCTCGCCGTTGAAAGGTAACCTCCACATTGGAAAGACGCCCTTCACGTTTTACCTTGGGAAATTCGCGCTTGAAGACAGCGCGATCTGCGGGGATCAGTAATTGCGGCAATCGGATTTTGTCCACCAACTCCGCGCGCTCATAACCAAACAAACTCAGACCGGTGGCGTTTATATCCACGAAGGTGCCATCTGCTCGCAGCGAAAAGTAACAATCGGGGGATTGATCATAGAGATCGCGGTAACGCTGCTGAGAACGACGGGTCTCTGCCAGTAGACGGGTACTCGCGATACTGCTGGCAATCTGCCCGGCCAGCCCCTGGAGCAAGAGCTGATCTTCAGCTGTCAACGCACCGGCGGTATCACTCTGCACATCCAGTACCCCCAAGACCTCTGTACGCCACTTGATAGGCACTGCCAGCTCCCCCTGGGTAGCCGGCAGATCGAGATGCGGTACCCAGTGGGGATCTGCCCGCACATCAGCGGCCAACACCGGTTCGCCGGTAACGGCGGCCGTCCCCACGACGCCTTTACCATAAGGAATAGTATGCTCGGCCGCCATCATCCTCTTGCCAACCGGCCCGTAACCGACCAACACCGACATCGCCTCCCTGCCCGCAGCTTGGTGAAAAATCTGTGCATGATAATAACCATACCGTTCTTTCACCAAAACAACTACCCGTTGAAGCAGCTCCTCCAGATCAGTGAGCGCGGCTATTTCTTGA
>JAIOSN010000016.1 GCA_021107605.1 Anaerolineae bacterium
ATGTTCAGCTACCACACGCGAAGCCAGGGTGCTAGCCAACTCACCAGCTTGATGCCCTCCCATACCATCCGCTAATATGAACAGACCAAAAGTGGGTATAGCGTTCACGCTCTGCTGTTCGGACACAAAGATAAATAACCCATCCTCGTTATGGTCACGCACCTGCCCCACATCCGTGATCCAGCCGGCATTGAAAACACCCGAGACTAAGGATGCTGTAGCTGCTGCTTGGGGAACGGCTCCTGCCTCCAGCTCCTTACACGGCTCATCCTCAGAAGTCACCGTTGTTTTTCCCTCCGTTGCATCTCCAGTGGACTCAGCTTTAACCTTGAAATCAGCTTCTTCTGACACAGGAGCCACAGTAAACCAACGACGTATGCGAGTAATTAAATCCATATTGGGTTCTCCTCTCAGCACCGGCTTAGATAGGAATAGCATAAATATAATGGTCCAAGGACCCTAAGTAAATGACATCGTCCATGATCACGGGAGTAGCAGTAATAGCCCCTTCCATCTGGTAAGTCCAGCGCAGGGTCCCGCCCCGTGCTTCCAAGCAATAGAGTATTCCATCCACGCCTCCGACATATACGTTCCCTTGATGCACTATGGGAGAACCAGTAATTTGTGCTTCTACTTGGTAGCGCCAGACCAAACGCCCTTCCCTAGCATCTAGGGCATAAATATAGCCATCAGCAGAACCAAAAAAGACTGTATTTTCTGCCACGGTGGAAGTCGAGACAATCGGGCCGCCGGTGCGATATCGCCAAGCAGACCAACCAGAACGTGCATCTAATCCGTAAAAATTCCAATCTAGAGACCCAATGAAAACCAGACCCTCATAGAGCACTGGGGAAGCCAGTATCCCTCGGCGTGCACGGAAACGCCAACGGATCTCACGATTCAACTTCATCGCGTACACCACCCCCGCCTCGCAGGAAAAGATGATCATATTGTCCGCCAAGAGAGGGCGACTCCGTATCCGCCCTTCTGCTTGATAGGACCAAGCTTTGCGACCACTGGCTAAATGCAGCGCATAGAGATTCCGATCATCAGAGCCAATGAAGACATGTCCCAGATCAGCGTAGGGAGAAGAATAAATGTTCCCTTGCAACGGGACCGACCAAACCAAACGCCCAGAACGGGTCTCGACCGCATACACCACCGAATCTGTAGAACCAAAAATCACCATATCCTCAACGACTAAGGGAGTAGTTCCGATCCCATGTTCCGCAGCATATTTCCAGACAAACTCACCCGAGTCGGCTTCCAGCGCATAGACATTGTGATCATACGAGGGTACAAAAACCCGTCCAGCGGCTACCGCCACGGAAGCCCGTATCTCGTCCTCGCAGGCAAACCGCCATAACGGCTTGATCGCGCCTCCCGAGAAGGCCGTTGTTTGCCCGCTATCCCACCGGGGACTGTATCCGCGAGCAGAAGGGAGGCCCAAAAAGGCTCGCTTCAGTTCCTCCGCCGACCCCCATCGCTTGTTAATATCGTATTCCAAGGCTTTATTGAGTACCTCCACCAACTCACGGGAGACGGTGGGGTTTTTCTCATGGATAGGCCGCTCGTGAAAGGAGAAAGGGGGTTCCAGACGGGGATCTTGCTTGCTCAAAAGATGGTGCATAGTGGCCCCTAACGCATAAATATCGCCACGCGGTTCGGCTGAACCCCGATATTGTTCTGGCGGGGAGTATCCCTCGGTGCCCACCATGGTACCCTTCACTCCACTACGGAAGAGTTTGGCAATTCCAAAATCTATTAGTCTGATTCTATCGCGCTCATCCAAAATGATATTCGATGGTTTCAAATCACGAAAAATGACGGGATGCGGTTCATGATTGTGAAGATAAGATAATACATCGCAAATCTCTATACCCCAATCCGCCACGCGCTCTTCAGCAATAAAGCCCGGGGTATCAGCCAATACGGCCTCCAGATTCCGCCCTTCGATGTATTCCATCACCAAATAACTACGACGCCCCTCAGTAAAGTTATCATAGACAGCGGGGATGGCCGGATGGCTTAACGTCGCTAGAATACTGGCCTCACGTTCAAAGTTGCGGATGATCATCTCCCGTACCTCTTGATCACGGGCCGTGTTGATCATCTCCTTGACCGCACAGAAACGAGTTACACCAGTAAAACGCAAATCTTGGGCTTTATAAACCGCCCCCATACCCCCGACTCCTACCACACCCAGTATCCTATACCGACCTTCAAGCTCCGTTCCCTCAGACAGCAACCCTTCGACATGAACGGAGTCGGCAATTGGGGATTTTGCGGGAGCCGGGTTACGCTTTTGAAGACGTTGAACCTGACGAGTAGCCAGCTCTACCTCGTCGATTTGGGGCTTTGCGGGAGCCGGGTTATGCTTTTGGAGACGTTGAACCTGACGAGTAACCAGCTCTGCCTCGTCAATTTGGCCCACCTCGGGCGGGAGAACAGGCCCGAAATCTGGTGAGCGGTTGGCCTCCAAAGAAAGCGGGGGGCGCAACAGTTGCGAGAGACCTTTGATCCTCCGTGTTACCATTTTCTTATCTTGTTTCTCATCTGCCATAGCTCAGCCTCTCCCCTAAAACCACTTTGATTATAAGAGGAGTCCAAAGAAAAGCAAACGAACATGCAGCTTATTGATTAGGGACCTCTTTAGACTACCGGAAGACAATGTTGCTTCACAGACACGCCTCACGGGTAATTTGTAATTCCTATAATTTATGCTATCCTATCCAAATCCTAATTCAGCCTAATCAAGAACTGGCTCCAGCTACAGTGCTAACTTAAAACGCATTCATCCAAAGAGAGGCGACGCAAATGATAACCGTCTCACCAGCCATACCTATAGATATTGAACTGGAATGCGGCGCTTGTGGACACCGACAACGATATCAAGTCCCTACACCAGCTTGTAGCAAATGTGGCCATGACTGGATGGAAGTGCGTTATGATTACGAACGTCTCAGTCATCTCTGGTTGGACTTGTTACGCCAACGTCCCTTCACTATGTGGCGCTACTGCGAATTACTCCCCTTAAGTTCCGCTCGCTACCAAATTTCAATGGGAGAAGGCGGAACACCACTCCTGCGTCCCCAAAACCTAAACATGATGCTAGGCACGCCCAACCTCTTTATTAAAGACGAACGGCAAAATCCCACCAATTCCTTCAAAGATCGGCAAGCCAGTCTCGTCATCTCCATGATGAAAGAAGCCAATATCACTGAGCTTACCGTAGCTTCTACGGGCAACGTGGCCATCTCCTATGCTGCCTACTCCGCTCATGCGGGTATCAAACTCTGGACCTTCTTGCCTAGCTTGGTCTCTCCGGATAAGATGCGTGAAATTGCCATCTACGGCAGTGAAGTCATCAAAGTGACCGCCTCTTACGATACCACTAAAAAAGTTGCCGCGCGCTTTGCCCGGCACAAGGGGATTACTCCTGACCGGGGCATTCGCAATGTGGGCACGCGCGAGGGGATGAAGACCATAGCCTTCGAAATGGCCGAACAATTGGCCGCCGAACTGGGCCCGCCAAGTCCCGATCATCCCTGGCGCGCCCCAGATTGGTATGTCCAGGCTGTCAGCGGCGGGATGGGGCCGATCGGAGTGTGGAAGGGTTATGATGAGCTTTACCAGATGGGATTAGTGGACCGCCGTCCCAAACTCGCGCTTATTCAAGCTGCGGGTTGCGCCCCGATGGTCAACTCCTTCCGGAAAAACTTACTTGAGGTGGAACCGGTCACCGACCCCCGCACCCAAGTCATCACCATCGCTACCGGAAACCCGGGGCCGGCTTACAGCTACCTCTACCAGCTAGTCCAACAACATGGCGGCACATTTGAAGCCGTCACTGATGAAGAGACATTCCGGGCCCTCCATCTACTGGCTAAAATGGCCGGGCTTTCGATGGAAAGCGCCGCAGCCACGGCGTTCGCGGGATTATTTAAGTTATTAAGAAAAGGTGTCATTAAAAAAGACGAGACGGTCGTCGTCAACTGCTCTGGGCATACCTTTCCCGTAGAGAAATTTTTACTTGATAAAGATTGGCTCAAAGTCTTACCGGGTACTATAGCCAATACTGCGCTAACTCCAATTCCCCCCACCGCTCGTCAGAGCAAATCAGAAGGACTGCTAGGAGCTTTAGACCAGTTGGATAAGCGCTACAAGCGCATCGTGATCGTAGAAGACAATCACGATGCCGCGCGCTTGTTACGCCGTATTTTACAAACACGCGGTGACTTCCAGATTAGCGAGGCCTATTCGGGCAACAAAGGATTGGCCCTGATTAGAGCTACACGCCCCGATCTGATCATGTTGGACTTAACAATGCCTGATATGGATGGTTTTTCAGTGCTAGATGAGCTTAAAGCGGCTGAAGAGCTGAAAGATATTCCCATCATCGTTATCACGGCAAAAGAATTAAATCGCCATGAACGGAACCGCTTGCAAGGACAGATACAGATGCTTTTACAAAAAGGGGACTTCATGCAGGAAGATCTAGTATCCGGTATCAATGCATTGATAGGTGATGAGGAAAAAGCATGACCAAAATTCTATACGTAGAAGACACCCCCGCCAGCCAGCGTCTGGTACAACGCATTTTGATGGCAGAAGGCATTGATGTTTCTGTAGCTAGCGATGGCATCAAAGCAATTGAGCTCGCCCGTAAAGAAAAACCAGACCTGATCCTAATGGATATCAACATTGGCGGCATGGATGGCTACGAAGTAACCACCCGTCTCCGCACCATTAAAGGGTTGGAAAAGGCACCGATTGTAGCCGTCACCGCCGCCACCCTTGATGGGGATCGAGAGCGGGCCCTGGTAGCCGGGTGCGACGGCTACATCACCAAAC
This sequence comes from Anaerolineae bacterium, assembly GCA_021107605.1. Taxonomy (GTDB): domain Bacteria; phylum Chloroflexota; class Anaerolineae; order B4-G1; family SLSP01; genus G713. Next base: position 4,855 of record JAIOSN010000016.1, read on the forward strand.
CCATCGATGTTGACACTTTCCCCCACCAAGTACGCGAATACCTCACCGGCACAAAAAGGGAAAAGGTTGATTCAGCAGAGGAGCGTGCCGAGTATCTCCAGGAATACAATCAACGACTGGTCGCGCGGCTAGAGGAAAAAGTACGCGAATTGGAAACAGCCAATGAGGATCTCCAACGCGTCGAAAAGATGAAATCCGATTTCGTGATCCTGGCCGGACATGAACTACGCACCCCCCTCACCGTGATCTACGGCTACCTCCAAATTCTGCTCAGTAACCCGGCCATCCCCGGCTTGGTGGACGCTGAAGGCACCCCCCAACACCTGCTCAAGCGGATCTCCGAAGCTGTAGAACGTCTTAGCCAAGTCATTCAAGATATTCTCAATGTCTCCCTCATTGATGCGGACCGGTTAGACCTGGCGCATGAACCGGTTTTCATGAGTTCAACTGTCAAAACAGTACTCCACAATTTGCGCAGCTTTGGCCCCCAACGCCAGCTGATCTTCGAAATTGGCCCCGGGTTAAAAAATATACCTGTTATTGAGGGCGATCCGCGACGTCTCCATCAAGCTATCTGGAATGTGATTAGTAATGCGATCAAGTATACGCCTGATCATGGCTTGATCACCATTGATGGTAAAGTAATAGAAAAACAGACAGCACATATTTGGATAAAAGATACTGGCATCGGCATCCCCGCAGATGAACTAACTCATATTTTCAAACGCTTCTACGTATTAGAAGATGTCTCCCTGCACCGTTCTAGTAAAACCGCCTTCAAGGGTGGCGGTATGGGCTTGGGATTATCAGTAGCCAAAGGTATTATCGAAGCGCACGGCGGCAAAATCTGGGCAGAGAGTGGCGGGCAGGATGAGGAAAAACTACCCGGCAGTACCATCCACCTACTGCTGCCCCTCGGCAACGTCTCGCTGGGCGACAGGTCCTAGTTGGAGAGCTGCGTACAGAAAGAGAACCACCATCCGTCAACTTACCGGCTTGTCCTTTTTAGCAGCTATGGTAAAATATTTCCTGTTCAAGGTGGATGTGGCCTAATGGTTAGGGCACCTGACTGTGGTCCAGGCGGCTGTGGGTTCGAGTCCCATCATCCACCCCAAGGGGTCGGGCTAATTAGCTCGGCCTTTTTTACCACCAGCCCCTGTAGCTCAATTGGATAGAGCGTCGGACTTCGAATCCGCAGGTTACAGGTTCAAATCCTGTCGGGGGTACCAAGCATAAAACGCAAAACGGGCCATCGCAGGTCATTCTACGTTTTGCGTTTTGTTTTTAGTGGATACATAAAAAATGAGACAAAAAATCAGACAAACATTATTATGGAAAATTATCTGGGGTCTTTTACGCCCACGCCCGGTACGCCTGCCCATTCTCATTTGGGGGCTCCTCATCGCCAGCATCGGCCTGCTTGTCTGGCGCTATCAGGCGCCCTTCAGCCCTCCCATCACCTTGCCGCGTTTAGTCATCCTCACTCCGACCCCCGGTCCCAGCCCTACACCGGGGCCTTCGCCAACACCAGTAGGCAGCGGCGGCACAGTGGCCTTCAGCATGCGGCGCAACGGCAATAACGATATCTACCTACTTTCGCAGAATACCGGGAAACTACTCCGTCTTACCTCTGATCCGGCTGAAGATCGTGATCCAGCCTGGTCCCCAGATGGCCGCTGGCTCGCCTTTGCTTCCAACCGGGCCAACAACTGGGATCTCTATCTGATGGAGCTGGATTCAGGCGTTATCATCCGCCTGACCCGTGACACCACTTTTGAAGCCAATCCGACTTGGTCGCCTGACAATCGCTGGTTGGCCTATGAATCTTATCAGGAAGGGAATCTTAACTTGCACGTCATCAGCGTGGATGGCGAGGAAGACTATCAGCTCACCAGCGATCCAGCCCCGGATTACTCCC
>JAIOSN010000322.1 GCA_021107605.1 Anaerolineae bacterium
TCTACAACGTTGGCACTGGCGCGGAGATGACCAACTTGGAGATGACCCAGATCGTTTTGGAGACGTTGGGTAAGCCGGAGAGCCTTATCCAGCATGTAGAGGATCGCGCCGGGCATGACCGCCGCTACGCCTTAGATGTGAGCAAACTGCGCGCGTTGGGCTGGGAGAGCCGTCACGGTTGCGCTGAAGCCATCGTTAAAACGGTGCGTTGGTACGCCGAAAATGAGTGGTGGTGGCGACCCATCAAGGGTGGGGAGCTCTATCAGGCATACTATCAGGAACAGTATGGGAAGAGATTGGCTAGTTAGCGGTTAGTCTGTTAGCTATTAGCCTGTTAGCTATTAGCTTGTTAGCTGTTAGCCATTAGCCTGTTAGCCGTTTGTTGTTGGGTGTTAGCCATGAGTGCGTCTGACAAGATCGCCGCGTATCTTCAGAAACCGCTTAATCGCGCGGTCCGCGAGTTCAACCTTATCGAGGATGGCGACCGGATCGCTGTGGGGGTTTCCGGCGGCAAAGATAGCCGTGTTCTGTTGGAGCTGTTGTTGCGCGGCGTCGATATCCAGGGGGCTTACGAGGTGGCCGCCGTCCATATTGAGGGGACGGATGTGGGGCTGCCGGATCAACGCCCGGTGTTGGAGCCGTGGGTCCGCACGTTGGGCGTCGAATATGAGATCGCACCGCTGGCGGTGGCCGCCAACGAGCCGTTGCCGATGAACTGTTTTCGTTGTTCTTGGAACCGGCGCAAGGCACTCTTCTTCGCCGCCGGCCGGTTGGGATGTAACAAGGTCGCGTTGGGGCATCACGCTGATGACGCGGCCGTCACCACGTTGTTGAACGTGCTCTACAAAGGCCGGGCCGAGTCGCTGGCTCCGCACCGCACTTTCTTTGAGGGCCGCTTTATTGTGATCCGCCCGCTTATTTACGTGGAGGAGAGTGCCATCGTGCGTTACGCCCGCGCTCGCGGCTGGGAGTTCCCCCCAGAGTTGGAATGTCTCCGGGCCAGAGAAACCCGCCGCGCTAAACTTACGGAGTTCTTGCAGACATTGGATAAGCAAGAGTATGAGCGGGTACGGGCGAATTTGTGGCGTCTGGGGAGTGAGGTATAGTAGGGAACATGTCCACCCCAGAGCGACGCCATCGCAAGTTGAGCAAATTTCTCTCGCTGTTGTTACGCCATCAACCGGCGCGCTTCCCGCTGCGGCTGGACGAGGATGGTTATGCCTCGCTTGACGAGGTCATGCACATTCTCAAGGGATTGCCTAACTTCCGCTGGGTCAACCGTGCGGATGTGGACGCGGTGGTCAACGTGACGACGGGCCGCCGGCGGTTTGAGATTCAGGAGCAGCGCATTCGCGCGCTCTACGGGCATACGGTGTCACGCCCTGAATATGAGCCGGTGGAACCGCCGGCGACGCTATATCACGGCACTGCCCCGGAGAGTGTGGAGCAGATCAAGCGTGAGGGGCTGCGGCCTATGCAGCGACAATACGTCCACCTGGCCGCAACGCCCCAAATTGCCCGCTCCATCGGCTTGCGGCATAGTCCAGAGCCGGTAATCTTGGAGATTGATGCCGCCACAGCTTATGCTGACGGCGTGGAATTTTATCATCCGGTGGCGGAGATTTATTTGACAACTAGGGTACTAGGGAGGTATATTTCTTAGCCCCATTATTTCAGGGTAAACAAAGGGGGTGTGGATGACAAAGAGTAGCTAAAAACGAGAGAGTGATTGGTGATTGTGAAAAGTAGTTTATATTTATAACATGAAGTGAGGAGAAGTATTATGACATTGAGAAAATTGAGTGCTTTAGCGCTGTTAGTTTTGCTGATGACCGGGATGCTGGCTGCTTGTGCTCCTGAGGAAGCTGCCGGGCCGGTAACTATTCAGATCTACTATCCGGTGGCGGTGGATGCCCCTATCGCGGCGATCTTCGATGGTTACATTGAGAAATTCCAAGAGGAAAACCCCAGTATCACTGTGGAAGCGGTCTATTCTGGCGGTTACGGGGATGTGAAGACGGCTATCCAGACGACGATTGATGGCGGCGGAGAACCGCCCGCGCTCGCCGTGCTGTTGGCTACCGATCTCTACGATCTGGTCAACGCGGGTTACATCCTCTCGTTGGACGATTATATCGCGGCCGATGAGGATGGTGAAGCTTATATGCAGGACTTCATCGCCTCGTTTATGGAAAATTCCTACTACGATGGCAAAACCTGGAGTATCCCCTTCCAACGCAGCGCAGTGTTGATGTACTACAATGCGGATCTCTTCGCAGAAGCCGGCCTGGAGCCACCTGATAGTTGGGCGGCGTGGGGCGAGGCCGGGCAGGCGTTGACCCAAAAAGATGGCGACGAGGTCACGCGGTGGGGTATTGAGTTCCCTTCCGGTTGGCCCTACTGGCTATTCCAACCGTTGGCGATTGGTAATGGTCAGAACATCATCGGCGAGGGCGATGCCGAGGTCTACTTTGATGATCCCAAAGTGATTGAAGCCGTGCAGTTCTACATTGACCTTTCCGAGAAGTATGGCGCGATGGCCGCCGGCGTCCAGAGCATTTGGGGACAGGCGCCTACCGATCTGGCCAGTGGGCAGACCGCGATGATCGTTCACTCCAGCGGCAGCCTGAACACGCTCTTGGAGCAGGCGGATTTCGAGGTTGGCGTGATGGCTCTTCCCGGTAAAGAGGCCGGAACTTACGCTTCTGTTCCTGGTGGCGGCAATCTCTACCTCTTTGATAAGATTGATCCGGCTAAACAGGATGCGGCCTGGAAGTTTATCCGTTTCCTGAGCGAACCTGAGCGTGCCGCTGACTTCAGTATCCAATCTGGCTACTTTGCCAGCTGCAAGGGCGCCTACGAGACTGAGGCCATGAAGACGTATATGGCGGCTCATCCGCAGGTGGCGCAGGCACGGGCGGCGTTGGATGTGGCCGGGGCCGAATTCTCCGTTCAGAACTTGGGCGAAGTTCGCAATATCTTCCATAACTACCTACAACAAGCCTACAATGGCGAGATGTCGCCAGCCGAGGCGATGGCAGCCGCGCAAGCAGAAGCCGAAGTCGCTTTGAAAGATTTCAAATAAGAGCTGCATGTAGTTGAGATATGAGTTTGGGGCAACGTACTTTCCCTAGTGCGTTGCCCTTAACTATTAGAATTGGGAGAATCTTATGGAAAAAGAAACCGCCAGATCAAAGATAGATCGCTATTTGCCATATCTCTTAGTTTTACCCACTTTTGCCTTTGTCTTATTATTCACTGTTTGGCCGACACTCTCCGCGTTTTATCGGAGCTTCTTTCGACAAAGGCTCAATATCGCCAAGTTTCGTATTCCCACCTTTATTGGTTTGGGAAATTATGCCAATATCTTCTCCGATCCGCATTTCCATCGGGTGTTCGCCAATACCTTGCTCTACATAATCGGCACGGTACCTATCAGTATCTTGCTGGGTTTCCTCTTTGCGATGCTGGTCAACCGCAAAGTGAGGAACGTGGGACTGGCCCGGCTCGCTTTCTTCCATACCACGATTTTGCCGATGGTTAGCGCCGCGACCGTCTGGATGTTTTTCTTTACTCCTGGTTATGGTCTATTCAACACGGCCCTGGTCGCGCTAGGCTACGACGGCCCGCAAAACTGGACCGGCTCCCCAAATCTGGCTCTGTTGGCCGTGATGATAGTCGCCATCTGGAAAAACGCCGGCTACTACATGATTTTCTATCTGGCCGGGTTGCAAAATCTCCCTACATCCCTCTACGAGGCGGTGGGTCTGGACGGGGCGAGTTGGTGGCAAACGATCTGGTATTTGACGTTGCCCTTGCTGCGCCGCACGACATTGTTTATCACCACTATCGCTTTTATCGACTCTTTTCGCACCATTGACGATATCTTTGGCTTGACGAGTGGCGGCCCCAGTGAGGCGAGCACTGTCTTGCTTTACTATCTCTGGCAGAAGAGATTCGAGCAACTTGATATCGGCTTCTCGTCAGCGCTCACCGTTATCCTCATCTTGTTGTTATTAGTTTTTACCATCACAAACTTCCGTGTTTCGGAGAAAGGGGAGGAAGATGTCTAATAAATGGCGTATCCGCGCGGGCAAGCTCGCGGTTAATTTTCTGACGCTAGGGTTGGCTCTTCTCTGGTTGACCCCGGTGTTCTGGACGCTGATTGCCTCGCTCCGTCCGGCCGACGATCCACTGGGCCGGGGTAATGTCTGGTTCGGCCATACGCTGACATTAGCTAACTACTGGCGGGCCTGGTCCATGGCGCCTTTCGGTGAATATTATCTCAACACCATCTCCCTGGTGCTGATGATACTGGGCGTGCAGCTAATTACCGTCACTGTCGCCGCATTTGCGTTTACCCATTACCGCTTCAAGGGCAAAAAGGAACTCTTCTTCTTTCTCTTATTGCAGATGATGATTCCTACTTCAGCTCTCTTAGCCCCCAATTTTAACACTATCAGTAAGCTGGGTCTCTTTGATACGATCTTAGCCATCGGGATACCCTACTTCGGGTCGGCCTTTGGCACCTTCTTGTTGCGCCAAGCCTTCTTGGAAGTGCCGCGTGATCTGGTGGACGCCGGGACCATTGATGGTTGCTCCTGGTGGCAGCTGCTCTGGCACATCTACCTGCCGCCCTCCTGGCCTACCCTCATCGCTTTTGGCCTCTCCTCCGTGATCTGGCACTGGAATGAGTTCCTCTGGCCCTTAATTGTGACCAACAGCCCCAGCAGCCGGCCGCTGACCACGGGGTTGGTGCGCTTCACGCAGTTGGGTGAGATTGGCGCGCAATGGTCACTCCTCACGGCCGCGACCTTGTTGGTCGTCGGCCCGCTCTTTATCATCTTCTTGATCTTCCAGCGACGTTTTATCCAGAGCTTTGTACATTCGGGGTTGAAGTGAAGCGGAATGTCATTCCGCCTACAGTGAGGTCATCTTGATAATTTTGCACATCACCCAGCGCGTTAGCTGGCAGGCTGCGCAGACGGGAGACTACTATCACGCGGATTCTCTGAGGACCGAGGGATTCATTCATTGCTCGTTGCCGTCCCAGGTTGTAAGTGTAGCCAACGCTCTCTATCGCGGGCAGCGGGGACTGGTATTACTGGTCATCGTTGCGGAGCGCGTGGAGGCTGAGGTGCGTTACGAGGATTGTTACGCTACCGGACAGCAGTTCCCGCATATTTACGGGCCGCTTAATCTGGATGCGGTGCTGAAGACCGTGGAGTTTGTTCCACGAGAGGATGGTACGTTTACGCTCGCGGACGTTGATTGGGGAGCGTAGAGGGTGTCAAGTTCCAATCTAAGAGCTCACAATGTCATCTAAAGAAAGACCCAGCGCCTTGACGATAGCAGCTAATACCTCAGTGGTTCCCTGACGCTTGCCCGACTCGATTTGAGACAAGTAGGGAGTGCTGATACCGGTAGTCTCCGCCAACCGCTGTTGTGTAAACCCACGATGCTCACGCCATACCTTGATGGGGTTTCTACCATCTAGAATGGCGTAGGTCACCTCACTGGGAACGAGCTCTTCACCATCCGCTAGCGCTTGCTTGGCAGCGTCATAAGCGTGGATATCCTGTAACATTTCCGCATCTTCCGTTAGACGTAAATATGTTGCGTATGGAATTACTGCCCACTCAGGTTGGCCTTCTCTTTCAATAATTTGTATATTCATCGGTATACGCCTCCGCGTGGCCCAATCTTCAGAACGAGGATGACGAGCTCAGTTCCTCGTATTTCGTAGATCACGCGCCAGTCACCGACCCGTAGGCGGTAGCCCGGACGACCCTGTAATCTAGTTATATTGTTGTGTTTCGCGTGAGGAGCAATTGCAATTCGATCTAATTTCTTACGGATTAGATTAGCGGTACCTCGTGGCATCTTACGAAGTGCTCTGTCAGCCCGTTTCGCGAATACGATTCTGTACATGCGGGTAATATTAGCACAATGCAAACAAATAAGCAAACTTGGTGTTGAGTCAATGTCATTAGGATAAGACCTCCGAGGTCTCCAAGTCTCTTACACAACAGTTTTTCGCCCAATGATATCTTGCGCCTACGAAGTTCTTCTCAAAGACCTCGGAGGTCTGACCGTTTACAAAAAATGAAGGGTAGCAATTCGATCCGAACGATTTGTTGGGCAGCCAGAGAACGCGAGCAACGCGAAGTGAATGGTGGCCCAAGAACGCGCAGGGAATGGATGACAGGCCGCGCGTCGGAGACAGGGCTATACCCCGCGGGTTGGGCTGGCCGGGCAGAATGCGCCCGCCAAGGAATAATGATAGGTCGTCGTTATCCCTATCCGAGCACATCGCTGCCGAAAAGCTTCCTGATCTTTACAAATTGCTTGGCCCAGAGACTAAAATATCTGTCCCCATTCTTTCTGACTAAACGGACGAAAA
>JAIOSN010000292.1 GCA_021107605.1 Anaerolineae bacterium
ATCCCACTCGTGGCCCAAGAGCCAGGGCGTGGAGTTGCCCCATTCCTCGCCGATGATGTAAGCGTCGGAGTCCGCTGCGCGGACGGCGTCGCGGAAACCTTCCCAGTAGTTGTTGGTTGGGTCGCCGGTGACGCCGGGATCCACGTCGCCGGCCACGTCTAAGCGCCAGCCTTTGGCTCCCTGATCGATCCAGTAGGGGGCGATGGAGTTCGTGCCATCGTCCCAGATCAAATCGCGTACCTCAGCATTCTCCGACCGGAGTTTGGGCAGGCTATCGTAGCCGAACCAGCTCTCGTAGGTGGCGGCGTTAGCTGTGCCATCGGAACCGACACAATCGCCCGTACCCGCTTCCACGTCGGTGAAGTAGAACCAATCACGGTAGGGCGAACTCTGGCTCTCGCAGGCTCCTACTTCAGTGTAGCGGTTGTAGCGGTCGAAGTAGATGCTATCTGACGAAGTGTGATTGAAGACGCCATCCAAGATCACGTGGATGCCGCGAGCTTCCGCCTCGGTGGTCAGCGTGATGAAGGTGCTCAGATCGCCGAAGTTATCATCAATTTTACCGAAGTCGGTGGTGTCGTATTTGTGGTTGGAGGGCGATTCAAAGATGGGGTTGAGGTAGAGGGCGGTCACGCCTAGCTCGTCTAGATAGTCTAGCTTATCGATGATCCCTTGCAGGTCGCCGCCGTAGAAGTTTTCGCCGTATTTATTAGGGCAATCGCTGTTCTGGTCGCGGGGATCGCAGATGTTGGTGTTCCAGGCGGTCTGTGTGGAGCGGTGGATAGAGCCATCGGGCAAGTCGTAGTGGAAGGAGCCGGCGGGCGTCTCATTGGTGAGATCGCCGTCGCGGAAGCGGTCGGCGAAAATCTGGTAGATTACCGCGTTCTTGGCCCAATCCGGGGTATGGTAGCTGGGGTCGTAGATGGTGAGCTGCCAGGAGTTATCTTGGGATTCCGCAAAGACCTGGCCCCAACCGCCGGTGCGCGCCGCATCATCCTCGTAGTAGGCTGTAGCGGCGCCGTCGACGGCGATAAAGCGATACCAGTAGTTGGTCGGATCGGCGGACGCGGGCGCGGTGGCTTCCCACCATTCGTAAGTGCCATCGTCGGCGGCGAGGGTCATCACCAGAGTGGTTTGGGAATCGAGCCGGTCATCCCAGAGCCGCACTTGAGCAGCGGTGAGATCGCCGCTGGCTGCCCGTAGCCGCAAGGTGACGGCTGTGCCGGTCACCACTGCGCCGCCGGGCGTGCGGTAGAGCGCATCGCGACTGTCGTGGCCCAGATCGTCCCACCAAATGTTGTTGTCGTGGGAGGCGTGGGACGGGGGTGGCGTCTCAATGATGGTCATGCGGCCGTTGAGAGTGTCTAACAAGAACGTGGCCTCATCGCCATCCTGGTAAACATCGAAACTGAAGTTGGGAGCGTCTTTGTTCCGTCCATCGGTACTGAAGGCGTCCCAAGAACCGGTGGTGGTGATTTTACCGATATAGCTGCCGGCTGAAGCGATGGCGTATTCCAATTTGTGCCAGCCGTTGCCCAGCGCCGTGAGAGCAGTGGCGGGGTCATTTTCGTCCCAGCCCTGGAAGTCGCCCACAGCGGTGAAAGTGGCGGGCAGGGTGTCCCAGGCGTTGACGATGTTCTGGGTGGGATAGAGTGTTGTCCCGGCATCGCTGCTGTGATCGTTGGTGTCGAAGGTGAATTTGACCGTTTGCGAGACTACGCTGGTGTTGACCCAGGCGTTATTCGAGGGATAAGCGGGACTCCAGCTGCCGCATTGGAAAACCTTCCACTCGTTGCGTAATCCAGCGTGAAGACGCCGTCGCCGCCCAGTAGGTCGCCGTGTGAGCCGTCATCATAGAGAGGATCGCTGGCGTTATCCCAGCCCTGGAAGTCGCCCGCCAGACACCAGCTGCCCGTGCCGCTGCCGTTGGGCGTGATGGTGACGCGGCCGGTGTTGGCGTCTAGCAAGAAGATCACCGTTTCGTTAGCCGCCGTCGTGGTAAAGCTGACGTTGGCCGCATCCTTCGAGCGACCATCGTTACCGAAGGCATCCCAGGAACTGGTGGTGGTGACTTTGCCGATATAGCTGCCGGCGGCGGGAATGATGTAAGCCAGGCGGTAAATCCCGTTGCCCAGTGCTGTGAGGGCGGTGGTGGGATCGGCGTTATTCCAGCCGTTGAAATCGCCCGCCGCGGTGAAAGTGGTGGGCAGGTCATCCCAGGCGTTGACGATATTCTGTGTGGGTAGCTGCGTCGCGCCGGCGTCGCCGCTGTGATCGTTGGCGTCGAAGGTAAATTTCACAACCTGGCTGGCTGTATCGGTGTTCACCCAAGCGTTCTGCGCGGGGTAGGCTGTACCCCAGTCACCGCACTTGACGATCTTCCACTCATTGCGTGCGGCTGTGGTGATAGTGTAATCTAACGAGTATATGCTGTCGCCGCTAACGAGGTCGCCGTGTGTACCGTCATCGTAGAGCGGAGTGCTGGCATTATCCCAGCCCTGGAAATCGCCCGTCAGACACCAACTACTTGCTGCGGCCCGTACCGGCTCTGGTGCCGCCGGGAATGGCGCCAGGGAAGTCAAGGTGCTGGTCAGTAAAGCCAGCGTCATCAATAAAGTTAGTAATTTCTTACGCATTTAGTTAAACTCCTTTTGGTGCAAGTTTGGTTTATACGATTGGGTTGGTGTGAGCTAGCCGGTATGTCTTTGTGGAGATACCTCCTTTTAGTGTTAGGTGGACGAGGTATGGAAACCTCGGCTACTAATCCCTAATTGACCAATCCCTATTCACTAATCCCTGTCCCCTAATCCCTACTTGACCAATCCCCAATCGCTTAACCCGGTACCCACAAGATGGGCTGTGTCGTTGAGCCGTACCAGTACATGTTCCCCTTGCGGGTTGGTGTGCAACACGGTGAGACTGGTCGGGTCAACTTTGCAGTAGGTCCAGGGGCGACGTTGATTGTTGATGGGGAGGCGGAGCCACCAGATGATGATGTTGTTGATGGTTCCGAAGTGGGAGACTAGGAGGGTGGTCTCTGCTGGCTCCGTCTCTAGCTCTGCGAGGTAGCCGGACACGCGCTGGTAGAATTCGCGCCAGCTCTCGGCTTCCGGGAAGGGGCGGCCATCTAGCGGGGCGTGGGTGATGGGCCGGCGGAGGGTTTGAGCGGCGGTACGGGTCATCCCGGCGGCGCGACCGTTGTTGTACTCGCGCAGGGCCGGGGCGAGTTCTGCGGTGAGACCTAGCGGAGCGCCGATGATCGCCGCTGTCTGTTGCGCGCGCGTCAAGTCGCTGCTGATGAGGTGGATGGGGCGGCCAGCCAGTGCGGCTGTTAGCCGCTCGGCTAGCAAGGTTGTTTGTTGGCGGCCCCGCGTGGTGAGCGGCGAATCCGTCCAGCCGCCGGTCATGCCGTTCACGTGGTGCGCTGATTGTCCATGCCGGATGAGGATGAGTGTGGGCATATTCCCTCGTTGGAGCTCTGCTTAGCTGAACATTATCCAGGCCGTCACGGCGAAGACGATGATGCCCAAGAGCATGCCGGCGACGGTTTGCGCCAGAGTGTGCCGCCGCAGTTTGATGCGTGACCAGGCGATCAGCGGGATGCTGATGACTAATGGCGTGGGGGGATGACCGGAGAGGCTCCAGAGGAGGATGGTGATGCCGGCCGCGGTGGAGGTATGCACGCTAATTTTCCAACGTAAGGTGATGAAGAAGATGAGCAGCGTTTGGATCAGGGCCGCGCAGGTCAGCAGGATGATAGGTTTAGGCGCTTGCCCCAGCAGCATGAGGAGTAGGGCAATACTCGCTCCGAGCATAGTGACGAGGAACGGTTTGCTTCGCTGTTCGCGCAGGTGCAGGTCTAGATCGGTTACCTGCCCTTTGTGGACGAGCCAGAGGATGTAGAGCATGGGAAAGATCACGGCGAAGAGCAGGTAGCAAGCGCCCCAGAGCCACGCGCCGGGCATAGAGATGGTCACGATGGTGAAGATAAGTCCCAGCAGGGCGATGACCGGCGGGCTGCCAATCTGCGAGATGTAGTGGGCTAAGCGTTCGCTCCAGCTGTTGGGGGAGAGTATCGCGTCCACGGTAATTTCTTCTGGCGTGATGGCCGCGAGCGCCTCCAGGGTGGCGCGCGGGGTTTCTCTTTCGATGGTCATCTTTTTCTCTCCTCTGGGTCTCTTGAATGGTAAATGATGAGTGGCAACCGGGGTAGTAACGGTGAGCGATTTCTCATCAATTCCCAGTTATGATAAAGGATAGCGGGGCCTGGTAAAACCACGGTGGAGAGAGACAAACGTGGTAATTCCCCCCGCAATAATCGTGGTGAATAACACTCCAACCGGTAGGAAGGCTCACGCAAATGTATTATACCATAAGAGGAATGTAGCGGCGTTTTGTTTGCTGGCTTTTTCATGCTAAACTGAGGGGTGTCTTTCAGCAGTCGAAAGTCGAAGGTTGAAAGTTGAAAGTTGAAGGTTGAAAGTTGAATGGCTAACAGCCAATAGCTAATGGCTAACAGACTAACGACTAAATTTAAGGAGGATAATATGTCTAAGCGATTGTTGAGCAGGGTTGGTTTTTTATTACTCTTTACTCTGGTTTGGTGCAGTGGTTGTAAGTCACCGGACTCGGCTTCTGAGGTGGGGACGCTTACTGCCACGCCGCTCTCCCTGGCGGATATTGTGGGGACGGAGACGCCAGCCGCCGCGCTGGTTACGTCTGAGCCGACGCTGCCGGTGACGGTGACTTTGCCTACTCCCACATTGATAGCGCCTCCGGGCGTGTTGGACGCGCCACGTACCGGCGGCGCGCTGGGGGAGCTCTGGCATTTGGCGGATTTCCGCTATGGCGCGCATGGCGATCATCTGCGCGTGGTTTGGGAGTTGGTTGAACGCCGGCAGAGTCTGCCCAAATACCGGGTGGTGGAGGTGGATAATGCGGCCCAGCCCTTCCCCGGGGGCGCCGATCCTGGTTGGGGGGTGGCGCGCATTGACGTGGTCTTTAGCGCGGTTTACGCTGATGATTACCCGCTGGCGAGTTCCCTGCCGGTCGAGTTGGGGGAGGATCCGGTAGTGACGCGCCTCGGCTCCTATCCCACGGAGGATGCTGCGCTGCTGGGGTTCTCCATCGGTCTCGCGCAACCGGTGCGGTATGAGATTTATGAGTTGAGCGACCCTGTGCGGCTGGTCATTGATGTGTTTTACCCGTAGCTATTCAGCTATCCCCAGGTAGAGCGGGGCAAGATATACTTATCGGACGCAGATAAATGCTGATTTTTTGATTTTAGCGGTGCCAAGCTGTGTTCCATCTCGAGTTTGGCAAGAGGACTTGGTAGTAACCATTACCCTTAATTTCCCTAACCTGGACGAGCCAGAACCAAAAAGCCAACCACAAATTTCACCGATTTTCTTTAACCTCTTAACCAATCTGTGAAATCTGTGTAATCTGTGGTTCATTTTCTGTCACAAAAAACAAGAATTTTGCTGATAAGGCACTAACCACTTTACCAATTTTCAAAAGGAGCATGATGGAGCATCAAACCGGATGTCTTATCTGCGGAGAAGAGTTGGTTTACTCAGCCCAGAGCCGTGAGCAGAGCTGTTTCTACTGTGGGCAGAAGTTTGACGTCAATGTGAAATGCGTGCAGGGGCATTATGTTTGTGATCAATGCCATGCTATGTCTGCCAATGAGTTGATAGAGCAAACTTGTCAGGAAACCCAGCTAACCGATCCGCTAAATTTGGCCGTGGCGTTGATGAAACATCCTAACGTTAAAATGCACGGGCCAGAACATCATTTCTTAGTTCCGGCAGTTTTGCTGACCGCGTTCTATAACCAGCAGGGGCAACCTGAAATGAAGGCTGAGAAATTGCGCTTGGCTCGCGAACGCGCCCAAGTAGTAAAGGGCGGTTTCTGCGGCTATTGGGGCAGTTGTGGTGCGGGGATAGGAAACGGTATTTTTATGAGTTTGGTGACCGGGGCGACGCCGGTTTCACGGCAGGAATGGCGCGTCAGCAATTTGCTTACGGCGGCTAGCTTGTGCTGTATCGCCGAGCACGGGGGGCCGCGCTGTTGCAAGCGGAATACTTTTTTAGCCATCATCACGGCGGTGGAATTTTTGAAGCAAGAGCTGGAGATTGAGTTGGAAATGAGGCCGGATATAGAGTGCGAATTCAGTCATCTGAATCGTGAATGTTTGCAGGGGAGGTGCCCTTTTTACAGCAGCTAAGCAGTCGATACATAATTGTCAATATCTCAGTACCCTCGGTGTCTTTGCGGCGAGGGCATTCAGAGGAGGAAATAATGAACGTTCTAGAGACAATCCTTTCACGTAGAAGTATCCGGAAATATACGGCTCAGGCGGTGAGCGCCGGAACTGTTGAGAAGTTGCTGCGGGTGGCGATGAGCGCGCCTTCGGCCGGCAATCACCAACCCTGGCACTTTGTGGTCATTGATGACCGCGAGCTATTGGACGCCATTCCCACGGTACATCCCTATTCGCAGATGCTTAAAGAGGCTCCCCTGGCGATCTTGGTGTGCGGCGATCTGAAGTTGGATAGACATGCGGGTCTTTGGGTACAAGATTGCTCGGCCGCGACCGAGAATCTATTGTTAGCTGCACATGCCTTGAAGTTGGGGGCGGTCTGGTTGGGCGTCTATCCGCGTGAGAAACGGATGGCCGGGTTGCGGGAGTTATTGTCGCTGCCGGAGAACGTGATCCCCTTCAGTTTGATTTCCATTGGCTATCCAGCAGAGGAGAAATCGCCCTCCAACCGCTACCAGAAAGCACGCATACACCACAATCGTTGGGAAAATCGCTAATCGCTAATGGCTAATGGCTAATCGCTCATTGCTCATTGCTCATTGCTCATTGCTATCCTCTTGCCTCTGTGCGTTCGTATGTTACACTTGAAGTTACGTTGATTTAACATCCGGAGGTGTGAAATGCGGGATTCGGAAGCAATGCAAAAGTTGCGAGAGAAGATATTGGTTTTTAGTGGATCAGCCCACCGGGCCTTATCTGAAAATATTGCTCAATATCTGGGTGTGGAACTTAGCCCGACCATCATAAGCAAATTTACCAACGATAACTTCTACGTGCAACTGGGAGAGAGCGTGCGGGCCAAAGATGTCTTCATTATCCAGCCCTTCTCACCTCCGTGCAGCGATAATATCTTGGAATTATGCCTCATGTTGGATATCGCGCGCGGGGCGGCAGCCAATAGCGTCCAGGCTGTGATTCCCTACTACTCCTATGCCCGCTCCGACAAGAAGGACGCACCCCGTATCTCCATCAGCGCGCGGCTCATCGCGGATCTGTTGGCTACGGCCGGCGCGACGCACGTCATCACGATGACGTTGCACTCACCGCAAGTCCACGGTTTCTTCAGTATGCCTGCCGATCACTTGACGGCGAGTTCCGTCTTTGTGGAGCATTTGCGGAAACATGATCTTAGTAATACTGTAGTCGTCTCCCCGGATATTGGACACGCGAAACGCGCGTTGAAGTTGGCGCAGATCCTCGGCTTGCCGGTGGCCGCGGCTGAGAAACGGCGGCTTGATGGCCAGCATGTGGTCATTGATAGCGTGGTGGGTAATGTGCAAGGCAAGCGGATATTGCTGGTTGATGATGAGATCGCCACCGGTGGGACTATCGTGGAGACGATCCGTTATCTTGCCGCATACAAGGGAGTCTCGCGGGTGACGGTGCTCGGCACGCATGGTCTCTTTGTGGGGGATGCGGTCGAGACGCTAAATAACGTGGATGAAATCGAGGAGATTGTGGTCACGGACACTGTACATATCCCGGCAGAACGCCGTCCAGAACGGTTAACCATCTTGCCGGTAGGTCATATCTTCGGAGAAGTTATTCGCCGCAATGTGTTGGGCGAATCGGTGGGATCGCTCTTTGAGTTCTGGCCCATCAAGGGCAAAGCATAGCTTGCCCGGTGGTTGAAATTCAAATACCTCGCACGATGACCTCTGTTAGCTGCTCACGCGCGTGAGCAGCTAACGTTTGTAACACCGCGGGAGGATAGGGTTTGATGTCCGCGAAGTCAGGATCTAGCGTCGTCTGATTGCGGTATTGTTGGAGCACGTAGCGTTTTGCGCCGGCTATCCACTGAACGATCTCGGCGATATCCTCTACAGACAGTAGCCCCGGTACGACGGTGGTGCGCAGTTCATAATCCGGCGCTTGGGTGCGCAAGAGCATGATGCTGCGTTCCAAGCGCGTCAGATCCACCGCCGGCAAACCGGTGAGTTGCGCATACTTTGCAGGCGGCGCCTTGACGTCCAGCGCCACATAATCCACCAACTTTTCATCTAACAGCGCCGCCAGCACCTGTGGACGGTAGCCGTTGGTATCCAACTTGATTTCGTAACCGCGCGCGCGCACGCGACGCAAAAAGGGCCGCAGTCCAGGTTGGAGCGTCGGTTCGCCGCCTGTGATGCTAACCCCGTCTAGTAGCCCGACGCGCCGCTCCAGAAAAGAGAAGACCTTGTCTAAGGGGATATCGGGAATCGTTTGTGGCTGCAAGACTAGAGCGGCATTGTGACAGATAGGACAGCGGAAGTTGCATCCGCCCGTGAAGAATATCGTGCTGATGTGACCTGGGTAATCAATCAACGAATTCTTGATCCAACCCTTTAACTGCATGGAGTTTCTCCGTTATTTTTTATTCTCTATTTCTAGCTGGAAAGTCCGCCGGTCCTTGAATTCCTCTTGCTTCCCCTCGTTCCAATTTTGCGTGGGCCGCAGATATCCTACGATTCTGGAGTAAACTTCACACGGAACTTTCTGCTCGGATTTCACGGGTGTTGCTTCTGAACCTTGATTGTTATTCATCAGTTTCTCCTTTGGGGCAGATAAACGCCGATTTTTTGCTTTTATCTGCGCGCATCTGCGTCCGCTCTTGAATTTTGCAGGGTGGCTGAGTAGTAATCCCTACACTTGAATTACTCTGCCTTCAATAATCCTATCTGCATCAACACCCAGGGCGCGCCCCAGCCCCCCACAAAGCCGACCAGCCCGTACCGGATGATGCGCCAGATAAGTTCCATCACTGCGCCCATGCTTTCGTCAAAGAGACCGAAGAGCGCGCTCGAGCCGAAGTAGGTGGTAAAGACCAAGACCATGCCGACTACTCCGCGTAGCACTCGCTGCCACCAAAGCCCATCCACCTTGAAGTGGAGCGTTTCCCCTTCTAGCACAAAACCTACGCCTAATCCTATGAGTGCTCCCAGCGCGGTAGCGGCGCTAGCGACCGGGTAGACCAGTAGCACTATCAACGGCGTTAATACCGCGAGCGCATAACGTCCGCCGGTGCTCGTTTTGTCGAGTTTGGCCTGCACGCGCGGCTCAATCCAGAGCCAGAGCAGTAAATAGATGACGCCCACCACGAAGCCGGCCAGAATATCTTGCGGAAAGTGAACTCCTATGTACATGCGTGAGAAAGCAATGAGCGTGGCGATGATGGCGGCCACAATCCAGAACCAGGTGCGCTGGAAACGGGCGGCCATATATCCCCACGCGGCGAACGCGCCTTGTGTATGCCCGCTGGGGAAGGCGGGTGTGCTCTCATGGATAAGCGGCTGAAGCCGATCACTGATGCCGGCGCGGTTCAGTGTCTCTTCCAGTGCGGCGGAGTCTGGACGGGGCAGCCGCCAGATAACCTTGAGCCAGGTATTGAGCGTCGCAGTGAGGAGATAGCTGTAAGCTAATCCTTGCCCGACGGATTTGTTGACAGACCAGTAGACCACGGCTAAGATAATGAGATAACCTTTCTCGCCGCCGAAATCTGTGATGATGGGAAATAATAGATCCAGAAAACCGGTGCGGAGATTCTCAATCACGAGTAGGATTGAGTAGCCCCAGGGGATAAGGTCCCACAAAAAAGCTTCCATAATTCACAACTCCTTGTTGTTGGTCAAAATAAGAGGATTAACGTAAACTGTACCAGCATTTTATCTCTTGTCTAATGAG
>JAIOSN010000219.1 GCA_021107605.1 Anaerolineae bacterium
ATGAACGGTTAGGCAATGCAACCCCGATACCGATGGCCTCGATCCCCCCTTGCAGCAACTCGACGAACGAGACCAGGATCATGGCCCCGGCCGAAAAGCCCCGCGTCAGCGTCATAAAGCGGATGGCTATTCTTTACAGCACGCCTAGTGCATTTTTAACCAATGCTGCTAAGATGTATTCAGACACTGTTACTACTCAGCCATACCCAGATAGCGGACGGGAATAGTTCCTTTAGGACGTAGCTGCCCGCTGATTTTTTGCTTTTATCTGCGAAAATCTGCGCGCATCTGCGTCCGCTCTTGAATTTTGCCGGGTGGCTGAGTAGTAGCCAGGCACTTCTATAAAATCTATCCCCAAAGGGAGGGACAAATCATGGAATTACTGGATGACTTACTAGAAACTGCTCGTGAGATCAATCCCCAACGGTTACAGAAGAAACTCCAACCGATCTTGGCTGCCGGCGAAGAGCTCGAACAGGTTTTCCGAGTGTTACGCGACCTAATCATCTTCACTAACAGACGTCTAATCCTGGTGGATAAACAGGGACTGACCGGCAAGAAAACTGAGTATCATTCCATCCCTTACCGCTCTATCACCCATTTCTCAGTGGAAACCGCCGGGCACGTAGATCTAGACTCCGAGTTAAAGCTCTGGTTCATCGGAGAGTCGCAGCCGCTGGTTAAGAAGTTTAGAAAGCGGACTGACATCATCAACGTGCAGAAGACGTTAGCCGGCCATATACTAACCTGAACTGGCCGGCTCCGCAACCAACGGCAAGTCGAAGGTGAAGGTACTCCCCTCACCCACCGCGCTCGCCGCCCAGAGCTGACCACCGTGGGCGGCGACCAGGCTGCGCGCGATAGAGAGTCCCAAGCCGGTACCGGCCCCGTTCCGGGCGGCCTTGACTTGGTAGAAGCGCTCAAAGATATGCGGCAGATCGGCGGTGGGGATGCCCGTGCCGGTGTCCGCCACAGCGATTGCGGCTCTCTCTTCTTCAACCTGCCTCAACGTGACGGTGATCGTCCCACCGGCCGGGGTATGGGTGATGGCGTTGGAGAGCAGGTTGAGCAGGATCTGCGTCAAGCGACGCTGGTCAGCAGAGACGGTCAACGGAGCCGGCGGCAGCACGGTCTTCAGGGTCAACCCAGCTTCGTGTACTTGAGCTCCGACTCGCGCGGTGACCTCACGCAGAAAGCCCCTCAACTCCACGGGCTGCTGCGCTAGATGGAGCTCGCCCGCGTCGGTGAGCGAGAGCACCCGCAGATCGTTGACCAATTGGCCCAAGTGAACTACCTCGCTCTGTAATCCCACGATGACTTCCGCCGTCGGCTCGATTAGGCCATCCTCCAGGCTCTCCAACTCAATCTGCAAAACGCTGAGGGGTGTGCGCAGCTCGTGGGCGATATCGGCCATGACCCGGTGCCGCAATTCCTCTTGTTTCTCCAATTCCGCAGCCATCGTGTTGAAGGAAGCAGCCATCTCTCCCAGCTCATCATCGCTGGTGATGGGAATGCGTTGTGAGAGATCGCCCGTCGAGATATGCCGCGCGGCCACCGAGAGCGCCTTGATCGGCGCGAGGATCCGCTGCGCTTGGAAGCCGCTGACGATAAGACCTACGCCTGTTATAATTACCCCGATGCCCAACAAGAGGTTGGTTACCTGGCGCAAGAAGGCGGTCTGCCAGTTATTCAATTCCCCCAGAGCAGAGACAACGATGACGGTGCCCACTCGGCGACCAGCGATAATGATAGGCGCTCCCTTTTCCAAACTGCCCGCCGGCAATTTGACCGGGGCCTCATGGGAAGCACTATCAGCTACAACTTTTCCGCTTCTATCGAGGAGCAAGAGCCGGTCATCCCGAAATAGGTCCGGGGGCACATTTCCCAGCTCTGGATTGGGCGGAGGCTGATTTTGAGACCAACGCTGGTAATAAATCATCATCATTTCCTCAACCCCTTGCCAGCTGCCGTTTTTGACGTAGTAATCGGTGAAAGCTGGCGCTACCCTGCGCGCCAACCGCTCCCCGTTGGCCGAGACCATGTAGGTGAACCGGCGGCGGGTGATAACGTTAGCCAGTAGAATTACGATGCTCACCGTCACCACGATGGTCACCAGGAAACTCAATATCAGACGAGTACGCAAATTGATGTTCATGGCGCCTTCTCAAAACGATAACCCACGCCAAAGACAGTGATAATGTAGCACGGGTTGGTCGGGTCAGGTTCGATTTTATGGCGCAAATTGTGGATGTGGACGTCTACGGTGCGCTCGAATCCTTCATACGCGCCCAGCTCGGCGGCAGAGAGGAGCTGCATCCGGCTGAAGACACGGCCCGGCTGCCGCATCAGTGCGCGGAGAAGTTCAAATTCCGTGGGGGTCAGGCTGATCTCCGTATCGCCCAGCAGACAGCGCCGGGCTTCCACAAAGAGGTTCAACTCCCCGGCGCGATAGATGGTGGTGGATTCTGACCGAGTGCTGGCTTGCGCCCGGCGCAGTACCGCGCGGGCGCGGGCCACCAACATGCGCGGGCTGAAGGGTTTGGTGATGTAATCATCCGCACCCAGTTCCAGACCGATCAGCTGGTCCGTCTCCTCCACGCGCGCGGTGAGCATAATGATCGGCACGTCAGATTCGCGGCGCAACGTCCGGCAGACATCGAGGCCATCCATGCCCGGCAACATCAGATCAAGCACGATGAGGTCGGGGGATTCACGGCGCGCTTTCTCCAACCCGGTCAGCCCATCAAAAGCCGTGGAGACGGTAAAGCCGGCTTGTTCAAAGTATTTTTGGACTCCACGCGCGATGCGCGGTTCGTCATCAACGATTAGAATTTTCATAGTTTTCAGTGATGGTAGACAGTAGACAGTAGACGGTAGACAGGGGCAGAGCCACGCTGTCATTCCGAGCCAAGCAAAGCGCTAGCGCCGCGCCCACTAGCCTTGCTGGCAGACACGCGGTAGCCGCGAAATCCCTTTCGCGTTAGAAGCGGAGCTAATCAGCAGCGGCGCGTAGCACGGTACC
>JAIOSN010000209.1 GCA_021107605.1 Anaerolineae bacterium
GATAAAGACGATGATATCCGCACACGGCAGGTCAATGCTCTCGTCGGTGTACTCCATATCCGCCCGGAAAACGATAGCGCGACCGTTACGTCCCAGTGTATAGTTGAGGAACCCCGGCGCGCCATCCGGCTTGACCCAGACATTCTCCAGCATCGCCCGTGGGGAGGTCGCCGCGCCGTACAACAACGGCTGGCTCTCCTCATCCAAGCCCTCAGTCTTGATGAAGAAGTTGTCTTCGGTACCGTAGCAGTACGCATCAGAACGCATCAGCACCACATCATCCTGACGAATAGCGACGCTCTCTGCACCCGACAAGAAATGGTGGTGGCAAGTCAGCGTCGTCTTGCCGGTGCCGCTCAGGCCGAAGAAGATAGCGCCCTTCTCCACCAACTCGCCCTGCCGGTCCAACACGCGGAGCACTTTGGAACCGGCGTGCAACCCTAACCCATCATGCTCCTTCATCCAATACATCGCCAGCCGGAGGAAAGATTTCTTGACCTCGCCCGCGTAATCACTCCCCAGCGCGTAGGTGGTGTGCGTGGTAGGATCGACTAAGATGCGGCGTTCCATAAATTTATCACGCCATTGGGGGAGCATGACCGTAGTGATGTCAGCGCGCTCACGCTCAACGTACTCTGGCGGCGCGTCAAAGAGCGATTGCCCCCACATAAAAGCGAGCCGGGCGTTTTCGATGGGGAGGTAGAGCCGGCAATGCAGCCGCAAGTCAGGGTTATCGCCCAGCACCCGGTCAAGTTGGATAAGGCGCATAGTGCGCAAGGAAGCCTGCGCTTCTTCCAACCAACGGCGTTGCTCAGCGTCCGGTTCGGCGAAGAGAATATCGGTGAATTTGGCAGAGCGGCTACGGATCCGCGTGATGTAACGCGCTGAACCAAACTTGGTAGTCATCTCCTCAACCTCAGCCCAGGAACGCAACTGCTCCCAGGAAGGGTTTTTGATGATTTCCAATGCTGCGATCGGACGAGTAAAAATTTCAGACATAATTAGCTCCTTTGTGTAGTTGTTAGCGGGTTAGCTGTTAGCGGTTAGCGGTTAGTTGTTAGTTAAAAGTTGAAAGTTCTACGTGATTGGCGGAGCGCAGAGAGTGCGGGGCAAGATTCCTCGCTGAGCAGGTTGCCCTCCGTGTCTTCCAGGGCTTGCGCGCCGAGCGGCGCCAGCGTGCGCAGAATCTCCCGGCGGGTGGCGTGTGTCACAGTATCAACGTTCGAGAAGAAATCCAAATCTATCGAGCGCCGGTGGCCCAGGCGCAGAGCCAACGCGGTACCGCCGGCCAGGTAGAAACGCTCAACAAAAGCACATTGGCCAATGAAACGCAGCAATTCGCGCAGTTCTGGTATGACCGCTTCCCAATGGACGGGACTCAATGGGGCCATATCCGTTGCTCTTCGTCGCGTGGGTGGGACGCGCGCGGCAGATCCAGCAGCACACACCAAAGGGTGTAACGTCGCCAGGGGAGCCGCCGCAACCCGTCACGTTTCACCCAGGCGCGGACGCGGTCGCGCCGGTAGCGCTGCCAGAGCCATCGTAACGCGCGCTGGTCGCCGTAAGCCAACGTGCGCTCCAAGATCAGGTCACTGTGCTCCTCCGGATTGAGCTGCTCCAGATCGTACTCCTGGAAACATGGCGCCAGCCAGCGTGGAATCCCGGCGGTAGTCATCTCACATTCCATCTTCTTTCACTTCCCCTCACTACCTACTCGCTTATTCGCTTACTCGCTTTCTCGCTTTCTCGCTCTCTCGCTTTCTCGCCTACTCGCTTTCTCGCTTTCTCGCTCCCTCATAGATCCCGGCGCGCAGATTGCGCCGCACGCGCCACACTTCCCGAATCATGCGGATGGAATCCTGGAGAGGATTGACCCGGCTCCCCTCACCATAGTACCAGGGGATGCCAACTTCTATGATTTGACGGCCGCGTTGCTGCGCCAGCGCCAGGATTTCCACGTCAAAGGCCCAGCCGTCGATGGTTTGCAAGGCAAAGAGCTCTTGCGCCACCTCCCGCCGCAGCGACTTGAAGCCGCATTGAGTATCCTGGATCCGCGGTACGGCCAGCACGCGCACAACGAAGTTGAAGACGCGCCCCATCAGATGCCGGTACCAGGGTTCATGATAACGTTGCGCGCCGGCGGCTTCGCGGGAACCGATAGCAATATCGTAATCGCCTCCCATCGTCTCCGGAAAGAAGCGCGGTAGCTCCTCGATGGGCATAGCCAGATCAGCGTCACAGATAAAGATGTAACGGCCCGTCGCCGCCAAATCTCCCTGGCGAACGGCTGCCCCTTTGCCGGGGATCGGTTGCTCCAAAACGCGCAAGCGCGGGTATCGCGCGGCAAGCCCGCGAGCCACTTCGCTGGTATTGTCCTGACTATTGTTGTTCACTACAATCACATCCAACGCCTCAGCGCAAGCCGCGACGAAATTCATCACTCTGGGGAGAGTTTGGGGCAGACGATGAGCCTCGTTATAGGCCGGAATAATAATGGTCATCAGTGGTGAATTCATATAACCTCTAGAGCAGTCAATTAGTCGGGTAGTCGGGTAGTCGGGTAGTCAAGTAATTATTCGTCGTCTTCTCACTCCTCACTCCTCACTCCTCACTCCTCACTTCACAACAACACCCAGTCTACCACAGTTCGATTTTTGAAACGCGCCAGACGAGTGAAACCGGCTGCCAGCGCCAGCTCACGAGCACGGGCAAAATGTTGCCCCACCCGGTCGGGGCGATGAGCATCTGAACCTAATACCAGAATCTCCCCGCCTAACTCACGATACCAGCGCAAGATGGTCAATCCAGGAGCGGGATCCTCTAAACCCATGCTCCAGGGTGAAGTGTTGATCTCCAGACCTTTGCCACGCGCGATGACGGCTTTAAGTACCCGGTGGATGAGTGGTTTATACGGCGCAATCGGCAAAGTGCGGCCGCACAACGTCCAGGCATCGCGCTGCACCAAGTCGAAGTGGGCCAAAACGTCATACTCGCCTTCCTCGGCCAAGAGCACCAGCTCCTCGAAATAGCGTTGATAAGCCAACTCAAGACCTTCCGCAAACGCGACCGGCTCCCAGCCCGGCAACCCGGCGACCCAATGAATGGAACCCAAGATATAATCCCAGGGCCAAGCTGCCAACAGCGCGCGCGCCTGTGGGAGAAAGCGGTGCGAGCTGCCCATCTCCAAGCCGGCCAAGAGTTGGATCTGCTGGCCGTATTTAGCCTGCACTTCCCGCAGTTCCGCAAAGTAACGCTCCAGCGACAGATACCCAGTAGCATCATCATCCTGGTACCACTCCAGATGATCGGTAAAAGCTATCCCTCGCAACCCGGCGCGCAACGCGGCCGCGACCATCTCCGCCATTGGCGATTCGGCATCGACAGAATGATGGGTGTGAACGTGGTAATCAAAGTTCATAGCTTCGGTAGTTCCTCTGGCGATTTACTGAAGAGATCACGGGGCGCCTGTGGCGGCACCAACAGACGGAGCGCTCCCGGTATCAGAGAGATGGTAACCGGGGTTTCCAGACAAGGCTCGCCATCCA
>JAIOSN010000052.1 GCA_021107605.1 Anaerolineae bacterium
AAGCTATTGCAGACCTCAGAGGTCTAATGCGACCCTCTCCCGCAAGAAATTTACCGCAAATACGCCGTGGTTTGCCGCTAGGCCGCGCTACCAGAGACCTCGGAGGTCTTATCTTAACTGTCTACTCACTGTCTATTCAATGAACACTCCCACCGTAGCAGCATCGTCGGGACAACGCTCCTCACCCCGGAATGCGGGAAAACGCTGCTCCCCGTGGTAGAGTCCCACCTGCACAGTGCATGGGCCAACGGCATCTGGGGGGATAATCACGTAACGGACATCGTGAATTAAATCCCCGGCTTGCCAGAGAGAGAGCGGTAAGATACCACCTAGCGCGGCGCCATCAGCTTGCGCGACAAAGTTGTGCTCTCCATCACGGATGTGCAGGAAGACGGTGGCCTGCGTCGGTCCAGAAGCTAACCATTCCAAGTCAATACGCCAGCGACGTTCTTCGCATTGCTCCACAGAGGCAGATAAAAGCACCGGCCCATTTTCGAAGCGTATCAACGACTCAGACGTGATCTCGCTCTGCGGCGTGAGTTGCCCCACGTAGTCGAGTCGAAAACGCTCGACGTCCTCAGCATAGTGACCTAACCAAATGGTGTGGTGCGCGGCAATGAATTGGCGCAAAGGTTCACCTTCCAGCCAGGGGCCTAAAGTCAACCAGAATGGCTCCGTCTCTTGATAGAGCGAGCGGATGCTGATCGCTTCTGCCTCGCGCCAACTGAGATTGACCTCAATAAACTCCGCGATATTCGAATATTCACCCGGGACAAAGACGATCCCATCTGTGACTAGCGGATAAGTGCGATCTTCCCAAGTCAGAGATGAAGGAACGTTGACAAATCCCAGCGGGGAATTGGTCTTGTCAGCAGCCGCACTCAATACTTCAGCGTAGATGGCATCTAGCGAGGTGTAGAGATGCTGCCCATGTCGCAAGTAAATGTAATTCTGGCAGATAAGCGAGCCGGCCAGCGTGAGCCAGACGACACGACGCCACCATTGTTGATGTATCTGTTGCCCGATCAAAATTATAATCCCGGCCCAGAGCATGACCGTGCCGGCCGCTGCGAGTGTGTAGAGACGCGGCCCGACGAAGAAAGCTCCATAAGTCAGCGATAGCGCCGCCGGGAGCGCACTCCAGAGCCACCACCAGAGAGCGCCGGCTAACCAGCGCCAGCTCTGGCTTTGACGCGCCAGCCAGAGCATCCCCAATCCGCAGCCCAACCCAGTCAAGCCCATAAGCGTGAAATCGTGCCATCCCCAATGTTGGATCAGCCAGTCAAAAATTGGCCCTAATGGATAGAGCAATCCTTGTAGGAAAAACATGCTGTTCTGTGGTAGATCGGGGATGCCTTGCCAGGTAAGTTGAGTTTGAGAGCCAAGTATAGATTGTCTGGCAACCACCGCTACCACATTCAAGAGACCGCCGAAGATGATAAATATCGCACGCCGGGGCCACCCCATGCTGAAACCGGATTGGATGATGACCAAACCGCCCACAATCACGCCACAGACTGCGCCGCTCTCGTGAGCCAACGGCGCCAAGGCCGTCGCCAGCAGGCTAACTCCCCAGTAAACGCTGCCCCCCGTGGCCGTGGCTTTCAAGGCCGCGTAGGCACTCAGCAGAGTCAACGTCACCACCAAGGTGTGCGGCAGCGCGGTGATCCAGGAAACACTCTGGGTCAGAAAGGGGAAGATAACGAAGAGCGTGCCGGCCAGCAGAGCGCGTCCGGCGTGGTGTTCACAGTGCATCACGATTTGCCGGACAAGCACCGCGCCCCACCAGAGCAGGATGAGGTTGACCGCATGGAGTACAATCTGGCGTCCACCCAGAGGAAAGAGTAATCCCAGCTTGTAAATTGAGAAAGCGAGGGGTCGATAATAATTATTCTCCTGCGTCAACCAAATATCACGCCAGTTATGTTGCTGCAGCCAGGAGATAATGGGGAGATCGTCATGGAAAAAAGGGAGGTGCAATGCAAAATGGTAGCAGCACCAGACGAGCAAACCCAGTAGCACAGCACTCAACCATCTGTGGTGGGTGCGCCATAGCTGTGCAATCGTAATCATTTTGTATACATCCTCTGAGACAAAGTTTAGTTACCTCCCATTTCCAGTAAAATCATAGAGGTGCGTCTCATTGCGGCTGAATTCCTGGTAGCGCATAGCGTGTTCCGTTTTGAGAAGCTTTACGCAACACGCAACCCGGATATAGCTCTCAACTCATAGAGGTGAACAATACCTCAAAATACCTGTTTGGACAAATCGCGAGGGAGAGAATTGGCACTTGCTGTCAGTTGCAGTAGAATAGCAAGTAGTGCATTGATATAGTTAGCCAGGGAGGTAATTATGAAATCAGGTAAAACAATAGGCATTATTTTAGCGGCGGCGGGATTGGGCATCTGCCTACTCGCGGCGCTCTGGGCGGGTGTCAGCGCCATGGGGGAGGGATTAAGCAACGCTGCGGCTATTTTAGGGATAGGCTTAGCTTTTCTCATCAGCGCGCCGCTGGTCGGAGCGGGGCTTTTCATCTTCTTTCGCAGCCGCGGCGAAGGGGAACAGCTGGCCTACGCGCAACAAGAGCGCAAATTACTGGGGATGGTGCAGACAGCGGGCCAAGTGGACGTTGCCAGCGCAGCTTTGGAGTTAGACGTCAGCCGCTCCGAGCTCAAGGAGATGGTCTATGATCTGGTCAACAAGGGCTTCTTCGCGGGTTACATCAATTGGGACGAAGGAATGCTCTATTCCCGCGATGCCTCACAACTTAAAGAAGGTTCACGTTGTCCAAATTGCAGCGGTGAATTAGAGCTCGTGGGTAAGGGCGTGGTGAGCTGCCCTTACTGCGGCACGGATATCTTCTTGACGAAGTAACCCCAGCGATCTGCAATAACGCGCAGATTCACGCATCCCGGTCCAGATTCAGGCCGACCAGGGCATCCAGGGCGCGCAGCCAGGAGTCCCGCTCAGAACCTTGAGGCTCATCGCGAAAGCGGTAATCGTTCTTACGGATGAACTCTTGTAGTTCGATGCGCAACGCAGCCCAAGCCCGCCGCTCCACCTCCAAGAGCAAGCGTTTCGCCTCGACGGAGCCGCGTATAGTCAGGGCCAAGCGCAAATGAGGTAAACAGAGTCCGCCGGCCTGCTCCAATGCCGTGCGGACGCTCTCCTTTTGGATATCTTGCAACAGCACATTGGCAAAACGGGCCGCTGTATCCGCCCCCCGCTGACAAGCCGGACAAAGGGCCAACGGTTCCAGCCCCTCGGCGAGCTGGACAGGCGTAGGACGTGTTTCCCAGAATTTCAAGGGGGACTCTAATTCCAATTCTGTATCGTGGAGCAGATCCTTGATAGTAACTTCGTACACAAGAGCAATGCCCAGCGCGCTACCATGCACCTCTCGCCAGGCGCGGGCATGGCGGAGGCACATCCCCCGTGAACGTTTCAGTTCCGCACGAGTGCCCAAGTCCAAAATCCGCTCATAAGTGAGAGAATCCAAAAAAGACTCTTCGGCGCGGGCAGTGAGGCGGCAGAGTGGGCAACCGCCCTGCTCCAACGTCTCCCGCAGTTCCGCTTGTAGGGTGTGCGATAGTTTTGGCTTGAACATGCGAGCATTATAGAAGATTTACCAGGAATGTACATTCCAGCTAACCCCGTTTCCAATACTTAGCTGGCAGTTAAAACCACGCCTACAGTTACGAAGTCAGCCTGCGCCAGCGAGGAATGACAAGCGCGCCTGTTATTTGCCATTCGCTCTCACTCATCCAGGATACGGCGCACTGTCTGCGCCAGGGTGTCAAGATCAAATGGTTTACGGAGTATGTCCCGAAAGCCACAGGCGCGTAACGTCTCTTTCTGCCCCGCCACTACGTAACCCGTGACGCCTAACGCTTTTAGCGCAGGATTTCTCCGGCGTAGTTCCACCACTAACTCTCTGCCGCCCATTCTCGGCATGATCAGATCGGTGATCACCAAATCCAATTTCTCTGGCGAGCTCTCCTTTGCCCAGCGGGCCGTCTGGCGGCTCCCCAGGGCCGCTTCTCCATTGCTAGCCGTCAACACCCGGTACCCTAGCGACTCCAATAATTCTTGACAAGCTCGCAACAAATCTAGATCATCTTCTACCAACAAAATGGTTTCTGCTTGCCCGGTGGGGAGTGCAAAGCAGCTACTCTCTGTTACTGGCTCCGCCTCAGCTGCCGCTAAGTAAATGGGCAGGTAGAGGTAAAAAGTGGTTCCTTCTCCCAATTTTGTTTCCAAATCAATATATCCATGATGTTGCTTAATGATACCGTAAACTTGCGCCAGCCCTAGCCCGGTACCTTTCCCCACTTCTTTGGTGGTGAAGAAAGGTTCGAAGATATGGTCGCGCACCTCCTCCGGCATCCCAATACCAGTATCCGAGAGAGCCAAACAAATCCATTGCCCAGTCAACATATCCACCGGCGGCTTTTGCGTGGAAGAAATTCCTAGCGCAGATAGTTCAAAGTGCAGTTCCCCGCCATGTGGCATGGCATCGCGCGCGTTGAGCACCAAGTTGGTCAACACCTGTTGTAACCGTCCGGAGTCGGCCGCCACGATATATTCCCCCGCTTCCGCTGCGAAGGTGATCTGGATACTCTCCGGGATCGTGCGCCGCAATATCTCCAACACTTCTACGATAAGTACCTGCAAGTCTAACGCCCGGACGTCAATTGTGGAGCTACGACTGAAATCTAAAATCCGCTGCACCAGATCGGCGGCCTTCCTAGACTCGCCAATGATAATCTCTAAATTCTGCGCCAGACCTGACTTCAGGTCAAACTGACGCTGGGATAGTTGTGCGTAAAGAAGGATACTGGAGAGCAGATTACGGAAGTCGTGGGCAATGCCGGCGGAAAGTTGCCCGATGGCGGCCAACCGTTCTTGGCGTCGAATGCGCGCCCGAGCTTCTCGCTGTCGCGTCACTTCACGGATGACCAGCACCAAACCTTGCCGCGCCGTCCCTGGTCCTAGCGGCCGGGCGAGCAGCTCGAAGTATTGCGGCCTCTCTCCCCCTAATCGCAGCGCGTGGCCGCCCCCACCCGGG
>JAIOSN010000188.1 GCA_021107605.1 Anaerolineae bacterium
ACTCATTGTGCAAGAAACAGAATTTGTTTCTTAGTAGCCAGCACCAGGCGTTGTGTGCCTGGTATGCAGCGAGGAATCTCCCATTTCTGCCCCTAACCCTCCATAGCGGCTAGAGATTCCTCGCTGCCCGGCAGTCGCGTTGCTCCTTCTGGTTGCTCGGAATGACAGCGCAGCTCTGGTGTCATTATTGCCTTGTCCCTGCCTAACTATCCTCTCTTTCCTGTCTACTGACCCCTGTCTACCGTCTACTATTACTTATACCTCGCAAAGATATCCCGATACGCTTCCGAACTGCGCATCAACTCTTCGTGAGTGCCGCTGGCGGCGATCCGGCCCTGGCGCATCACCAGGATTTGATCGGCCCAGCGGATCTGGGAGAGCCGGTGGGTGATGAGGAAGGTGGTGCGATTGGCCGCGGCGCGCTCAATGGCGCGTTGGATGCGATCTTCGGTCTCGCTGTCGATGGCGCTGGTCGCGTCATCCAGGATGAGGATGGCCGGGTCGGTGAGGAAAGCGCGGGCTAAGGCGATCCGTTGCCGTTGCCCGCCGGATAACGTTGTGCCGCGTTCTCCGATGACGGTTTCGTAACCAGCGCTGAAATTCATGATAAATTCATCTGCCTGTGCGGCTTGCGCGGCGGCGATGATCTCTTCTGCTCCGGCTTCGGGGCAGCCAAAGGCGATGTTTTCCGCGATAGTGCGCGAGAAGAGATAGAGGTCTTGCTCGATAATGGATATCTGGCGGCGCAACGCCGCTAAATTCCAATCCCGCACATCAACGCCATCAATGCGTACCACACCTCTCTGCACATCATAGATGCGGTTAAGCAGCTTCGCGATGGTGGATTTTCCAGAGCCGGTTTGCCCCACAACAGCGATGGTTTGGCCTGGCTCTACTTGGAAGTTGAGGTTAGTCAGTATCGCTTCTTCATCCGGGGCATAGTGAAATGTTACCTGGTCGAAGCTCACGGCTCCGCGCATCGGCTGTTGATAACCGGCCTCGTTCTGGCCTAGGTCACTGCGTGCGGTGATCAGTTCCAGGATGCGCCGGGCGCTGGCGAGACCGGAAGCCACTCGTGAGTAGGCGAACTGCGCCGCCCAGGTGGGAAAACCGAAGAGGAGTAATAAGCCGTTAAAGGCCAACACATCACCGACATCAATGGCGCCGCTGCGCATTAACCAGAGGCTGTGGAACATGCCGGCGGCTTGCAACAGCCCTAACATCAGGAGCGGTACAAACTGCGCTTCAATCTCCGCTTGCGCGATGTAAGCTTGACGCCACTTGCTGATGGCGCGCCGGAAGCGGGAGGTCTCGTATTCTTCTTGTGCGGACCCCTTGACGGTCTCAATGCCCTCAATGGCCTCTGCCAGCGCAGTGTTGACGTTCCCGAACTCCTGGCGTACCGCTGCGGAGACTGGACGTAGCTGGCGCAGATAGTCGCGCACCACAAATCCGTAGGCGATCAAGTAGATCAGCGGGGTGAGGATGAGCTGGGGATGGATGGTGGGCGCCACAAAGAGCGGCATCAAGAAGAAGTTGGCCGAGCCGATGACCAGATTGAGACCCGGATTGAACATCAGGTTGATCTGCCGGACATCGTTGGTGGCGCGGGCCATCAGATCGACGGTGGGATGGGAATCATGGAAGGACATGCTTTTACCGATCAAGATCAAGTAGAGCTCTTGGCGGATATCCCGCTCGATCCGCTGGCCCAGCGTCTCGCTGCAGAGATTGCGCGCCATCTGCAAGATCAGCCCGCGCGCTACCTGAGAGATGACGATAATCCAGGCGATCCGTTTTAGACCGCTCAAATCTGGCGGCGCGGCCTGGATGGCGTGGTAAGCTCTTCCGATCAGCAGGGGGACGAGTGCGGCCAGCACCGCGTTCCCGGTGGCGCCACCGAGGGTCCCCAGAATCATGAACGGTTGGCGGAGAGCGTGGGAAAAGACCCACTTCGCTGGCCCATCGTGGTTGGCTTGCCAGTTTTGCGCGACGGTGAATTCACTGCTGTTTGACATCTCTGCTCCCGGCTGAAAAGTAAGGGACGCTAACTATTTTACCGTGAAAGAAAGTACCGTCAATAGTTATTAATGGCGAGAAAACGGCCCTATGTTTGCTGCCTAACATCCTGGCGACTGGCAAAATTCTAGCAATCCACTATAATATAACTTGTTTTGAGAAACGAGTGTTGGGGCGTGGCCAAATGGTAAGGCAACGGACTTTGAATCCGCGTACTGTAGGTTCGACTCCTACCGCCCCAGTCTCAGTGAAAGCGCCCCCTGCAAGAGCCATTCCTTCCAGTTCAGCGCGGCCCGGCCAGTGTGCCGGGCCGCTTGTGCTAGGGAAGTCAAACGCGGTGCCGGTAGCAGCGAAAGACAATTGTCCCCGCGCTGACCAGGCGTAGGTGTACACGTGCCCGTCGCTCACCGCGCGAGCAGTGAGGCGGTTGGCGATATCGTAAGTGTAGGTCGTGACCACCGTGCCGCTGAGCGGTGTCGTGGAGGTCAGGGCAACCCGGTTGCCCACCTCGTCATAACCGTACTCGAATTGCTCACCGGTGGAATAGTCAGCCGCCACCAGTCTAGTATTTGGTAACGACGCTCAACACCGGGATTTAGATCGTCACGGGTATGCTCCAAGCGCCGACGTTGCGACGTTCCCGGCCTTGACCGACAATGTTTCAATCTGTGAATCCAAACCAATCTCTCAAACTCTGTTCATCTTGTGTCGCGGCTAATCGCACCCTACATTCTTGTTCTGAATTGCAAAAATCTGGAATTTCCACCAACAACCAATATCTGTCAGATAACAATAAAACACTATACTCTGAGGTGAATAGCATACAAATTGAATTTTCGTAACTACTTGATTGTTGGTCTACAAAATCCCATCCCAAAACTGGCAGTTCGGCTGTATAAAAACTTTCTAAGTGAGACTGTTCCCAAGTACTTATATAGTCTGCCCCCCAATAGAAGATGCCAAGTGAAGGACGGGGACCACACGTCGCATATTTGGACGAGGAAGGTAATGGCAAAGAGCACAAAATTCTATGGTATACGGGTTCATCAATATACCAAATCCAGCCCTCAGTCCACCAAAGCAGTGCTATTGCAATACCGAGTATACCCAAAACAGTACCCCACGCTATTCGCTTGACATATACAGAAACTTTATGCTTGATCATTACCTGCTCCAACCTCCATAATTCCATGCGCCATGATCGTTTGCCACTTGCAGGTCAGAAAGTACCCTTACGGCAATAACCCGAGAGCCATAAGAGCCATGTCCTTCAACCCCAAAGACATCACCGGTGTAATTAATGGCATTTTTAGCTTGTCCAGCACAACAAGGATCGCCGGATACACAAAGCCAAGCTGCATTAGTACCAGCTACTTGCGGGAAATTGTTGGTAACTCTGCCGACCCCAAACTCTTTATCACCCTTCCGTCTAATTATGGGGCCCACAATTGGTAACTCAGTAATATTGGGCTGTCCAAACATGACGACATGTTTGGGCTGCACCAGCGACTCACCCAAAGGCAGCGTATGTAAGTACAATCCGACAAGATTCGCACCTTTACTCCAACCCAACAAAGTAATGTCTTGCATCCTTTCCATTTCGCTACTCAGAAGTTTAACCATGCTCATGGTAACGTGAGCAGCTCCGTCAGCAAACACATATCCCCCGGTAACCGGTCCTGCCCCCCATCCAAAAATTCGTATTCCATGAGGTTCCAACAAGCTATTTAAATCTTCAAATGACGTCGTTTCACTATCAAGTAAAGAGTCCCAGCTCTCTTTCAGTACCGTCCACTCTTCTTCATCCCAGCCTTTGTATGCTCTAATCCAACCTGCCCAGTTGTCTGCTGGGAAATTTCCCCCCTTACCGCCTACGATTACGAGATCATGCCCACTCGGATCTATATACATCAAAGGCGAATTGTGAACATAACCATATAGGTTTAAGTCTTGGGGGCTGGTGAGATCCGGCAAGATGGTGTCTTCCTGCGTAAACC
>JAIOSN010000095.1 GCA_021107605.1 Anaerolineae bacterium
AACCGAAATGAACCGCATCCCAATTATACTTCAGAAAGATCTTAGTGGTCATTACGTATGGGTAATAATTTGAGAGCTGGTCTATTCGGGAGTTGATGTAGGGGTCGGGGTGAGCGTTGGCATAGGAGTAGGAGTTGGCAAGACATCCACGAAGGCGACATGCTCAAAGCCCATGCTCAAAATTAGGGAGCGCAAGATATGACGGGAGTTCTCCTCCGCCTGCTCCAATATGCCGCGCTCCAGAGCAGCTTCTAGGATGTGATATTCTGCTGCTTGGCGGGCCTCGGTCTCTAATTGCTCATTAAGTCCCACCAGGCCGGTATTGCGATCATAGACTTGAGTGCGCTCATTATCTAAGGTGGCAATGAAAATTTCCGGTGCCGGCAAACGTAGATAGACCACTCCATCAGCGCCGCGTACTACATCATCTATGCCGATCTCTCCCAGATCAATGCCGGCAATCACTTGACCGTAAGCAATCAAGAGCAACCGATCGCCAAAGAGAAAACTGAGTGCTCCTTGTCCCGACTCCGCTGTGATGACCTTTTCTACTGCGTAAGAGATGGTCTCCAAGCGACTGAGGGCTTGCACGCTCTCCACAACCGTCACCTTGCTGGGGTAAATTGTAGGCGTGATCTGCGGACGCAGCGATATAGGCATACCTATTGAAGTTTGCTTAAAGAGACCTGTGTTATTCCAGAGCTGCCAGACTCCCACTACCACTATCACCAACAAGAGCAGTATGATCAAAAAGCACGACAAACTATTACCTTTCATTATGTTCCTCCTTATAACTTAAGCACAACCCTCTCTGTAAAAAAGAGGATATATGAAAATGTGTCAAATGCAAGTAGCAGCGGAATGTCATTCCGCCCACACCGCGTTCCATTGCACACCGGCTAGCGTTAAAAAGAAGACGTAAGCCAAATCTATGTAAAAGTATGACGCATCCACCAAGCCATGCGCTAAGAAGACGGCCATGGAACCGGTCAGGCCCAAGATCAAGGCCCGATTTTGCGTTTGGGGATCAGTGGAACGCGCGATGACCCGCCGCCAGAAGCCAAACTGGATCCAGAGGAACGCCCCTAGGCCTAAGATCCCCAGCCGCGAGGCAAAATCCAGTATCCAGTTGTGCGGGTGGGCCAGGTTGAACTCCTCCCAGGCTGAAGGTAGGACGTAGCGGGTGCGATAGGCGTAGAGGAAATTATCTGGCCCCACGCCCCAGAGTGGATGTTCTAGAAACATCTGCCACGCGCTGCGCCAGAGCGCCAGCCGGAAATGCGTCGTGCCGCTGGCGGTATCCAGCAGCCCCGCAAAACGCGGCGTCTGGAAGAGCGGAATGAGCGCCACGGCAAAGAGCAGTAGGGCGATCAGCGTCAGCTTGCGCCAATGTCCACCGGTGAGCAAACCTAACGTCGCCACGCCCGCCGGGATGCCGAGCAGTATCGCGCCGCGTGAGAGGCTGAGCAATAAGGCCAAGCCTACCGGTGGCAAGGCGAGCGCGTAGAGCAACCGGCGATTGATGGTGAAGGGCAAATGGCGTCCATTCCCTTTATGGTTATCTCCTCCACCGAACATTTTATCTCTGCCGAAGAAGGTGACGGCCAAGAGCAACGGAATCACCCGCCCCAAGTAGAGTCCCACGTTGTTCGGAGAGCCGTAGATGCTACGTAACCGTCGTATGCCGCCTTCAGCTCTGATCACGTCGCCCAGCAAGAAATACTGCGTCAGGCCGATCAGCGCGATGATCACGGCGCCAAGCAGGTAGAAATCAATCACGCGCCAACGGTCACGTTTGGTTAGCGGATACGCGAGCAAGGCCCAGCCGAAGAGCGCGGGTTCTATGATCACCAGCCGCAGTTCGCGGAAAGCCTCGTGGCGATGTGCGGCCAGGAGCGTGGAAAGTGTCGCTAGCAGGACAAATGCTATTACCGGCCAGCTAAAGCGTCTGTCAATTGCTCGTTCTGCGCGCTGGGTTGCTTGTTCGCCAAGTAACCGGATAACGCTGCCCGCGAGCGTCGGCAGCAGCACCAATTCTGCCATGGAGAACGATTTGCCAAAGAGGGAGAGCGGATGAAGATAGAATGGGGCGGTCGCGATGGTGAGCGCGAGACCTAGCTCTGGCCGCAAGATGACCAATAGAAAAAATAACGCGCCGCTGCTCAAGGTGAGCAGTAACCAGGGAGAGAAGTAGAAGAGACCGGCGGAAGCTAGCAACGCCAAGAGGGTCGGAGTATCTCCTAAACGGCGGAATGCACCTTGCGCCCAGGTCAACCAGGCGGCCAGACCGAAGAGCGCGCCGGCCACGGTGGTTAGTATTATCTGCCCCGGCTCGCCGAGACGGTTATAGTACGCCAACAGTCGCGCGTAAGCGGCCCGCCAAGCGATCTGCCGCGCCGACACTACGGACAGTACCAGTCCGAGCAAGCCTAACGCGCCCAACGTGGCATAACCTACCCGGTAAGGCGTCGGATCTGGACGTTGCATGATGCGCCAATCAACGAGCGACCATTGATACCACCCGCGATCCGCCACCACCGTGACGGTATGTTGGCCGGGCGGCAACTGTTCCGCCAGTGGCACGGTGGCGACCGCCGCCAACGGATCGTAGAGCACGATATAGGCGCGGCCCTGCTCATCGCGTGGTAGCGCAGGGGCCGGCTTGCCGTCCACGGTGACGAAGAGGAACGCTCGATATGGCCCGCGCCGCACCGTCAACGCGATAGCGGTGCCCTCAAAAGTCAATGCTACGCGGTCACCGCTTGCGCCGATGTCCGCGCCTAGCGGACCCAGCCGCCACGTGCCCGTGAACTCCGCCAGCGCAGTTTGCGCGGGATAGACGCCCGGTCGCGCCACCTGGGGACGGGCGGCCCACGTCTGCACCGCCGTGTAGACCGGGCGTGGCTCCCCTTCAGGTCCCACGAGAGCAAAGCCCCAATGTTCTTCTGCGTCGGGAACCGGTCGCTCCTGTGTTGCTGGACGTGGCTGGAACCCATTGAGGCAGAGCACGCCCATCCAGGGCCACTCTGTCTCAGCGCGTTTCAGTGCTGCGACCGTGTAGGCCGCTTGAGTGGCCTCGTCTACGCTCCCCCAAATTGAAGGGACGTCCTCCCACGCTGCTGGCAGGCTGTTCCAGCCAAAATCAGTGATCCAGATCGCCTTCTCGGCGTCGGCGTGTCTCTTCATTACCTCGCGCACCAGGAGCGGCCGTGAGAAGTTGAACGTCTCGCGAGCCACCTGCCGCTCCTCCGGCCCCGCGTCAAAGCCGTAGGGTTGCACTGCCACCACATCAAAGTAAGGAGCCGCTCCCGCCGTGTACAAGAGCTCCAAGAAACGGTCTTCGGCGTAGTTCTGCGGTCCTGTCTCCACGTTGGGAGCTAGCCCGCCCAAGATGATCCGTGCGTCTGGATCGGCGGCGCGGATAGCTGGAGCAGCGTGAGCTAGCAGCTCGGCGTAGACGTAGGGGTTGGCCTCGCCGTCCCAGGCCGTGCCTAGGTTGGGGTTGTGCCAGAGCTGGTAATAGACCAACTGCGCCAGATAGTGATTGGCGAAAGTCCCGGCGAATTGAGCAAACGCTTCCGGCTCTGGCGGCATCCCGGCCCACTCTGGCGGCGAGTCCAAGACCGGGATAAGCTGCATGCCGCGTTTCACGGCCCCCGCCACGATACGATCCCAGCGTTCCCACTGGTATTCTCCCGGCGCCGGCTCAATCTCCGCCCAGGGGAATCGTTGGCGCACCCAGGTGAATTCACCGGCGGCGATAGTATCCAATGCCCAGGTTAGCGAAGCAGCGTCGTATTGCTCCAGTGCTGCGTTAGCGCAGAGCGGGGACGTGCCGGTATCGTCTACTTTGGGTGGGAAATCATCCGGTTGTCCCGCCGCCATGAAATGCTGCCGGGCGACCAGTTGCGGGATGCCCAACGCGGGCGCCAAGAGCAACAAAGCTCCTAATCCCAACAGGAGGAGTGGATTTCGTCTCATAACGAACGCCTCGGAATGAAACTCAACCCGGCTTCAGACAAAGCGGATGATAAGCGGGATTAGAATCGCCGTCAGGGCCAACGCTATGATCACCCCGGCAAAGAGCAAGTAGCGGATGCCATAATTAGGGAGCAACTCCGCGCTGTAATATTGCGACACCCCGTTATCGTGGTACATCGCCACCAGCCCTTTTAGCAAGAGGTTTCGAGTACGGCGTCCCAGATACAATGCCGTCACCGCGATAGTATTGATCAAGAGGGTCACGGCGATGAAAACGGCCAAGATCACATCGCCCGCCGCGTAGGAGCCGTTATCGGCTGCGGCTGCCGAGACGCCCGAATTGATCCCCAACACAATCAAATTAAAGATTACCGCCGTCACCACAAAGATGGTATCGGTCCGGCTGCTCTGCCCCAACTCATTGATGATATGGTCGTGAACTTCAGTTAACATCTCTTGTGCCTCCTTAATTTAACTAGTTTTATGTTGTGTCCTAGTATATCCTTATCTGAGAACCAAATCAAGTGACAATGAGACGGCAGAATTACTGGGGTGCGTTTCCAATGAGTTGAGAGCTCTTCCGGGTTGCGTATTGCGTGTTGCGTAAAGTTTCTTCAGACGGAACACGCTACCAGAAATTCAACCGAAATGAAACGTCCCTGGATTATTTAGCTGAGTTTGACATCTTCTTGTTATTGGATAGCATGGAGGACATCTGTTCAGTCTGGAAGCAAAAATTTGGACGCAGATAAATACTGATTTTTTGGGGCTCTTTGGGAATTCGCGTGGTTGAGTTAAAATTAACCACGGATTTCACGGATTAGCACGGAAAAAAGTAAGGAAATCCGGGTAATCTGTGGTGAAAAATTCACGTCGTGTGGCACTCACCATGCCAAGTCCTAGGGACCCATTTTTTTGTTTTTAGCGACAGCCAAGCTGCGTGCATCGCTTAACTTTCAACATGCAACTTTCAACTTTCAACTTTCCACATGCAACTTTTAATCCTAACCGGAGGTTCAAAATGAAATATCGTAACTTAGGAAATTCAGGCTTGAAGGTCAGTGAAATTGCGCTGGGCGCTTGGCTTACCTATGGCAGCTCCGAAGGGGCTGAAACCACGCACCAATGTATCGAGGCGGCGGTGGCAAATGGCATCAACTATATTGATCTGGCGGACATTTACGCTCGCGGTGAAGCCGAATGTCTGGTGGGGGACGCTATCCAGAAGTTGGGGTTGCGCCGTCAAGACCTGGTGCTTGCCAGCAAAGTTTACTGGCCGATGAGCGGTAACGTCAATGACCGGGGACTTAGCCGCAAGCATATCATGGAATCCGTGGAGGGTTCTCTCCGGCGTATCGGGACGGATTACCTAGATCTCTATTTTTGCCATCGTTATGACCCGCAGACGCCGGTGGAAGAGGTGGTACGGGCTATGGATGATCTGGTGCATCAGGGCAAGATTCTCTATTGGGGCACCAGCACCTGGAGCGCCGCGCAGCTTGAGGCGGTGGTGGGGAGCGCGCGTTTAGTCAACGCTTACCGCCCGCAGGTTGAACAGCCGCGCTACAATATGCTAGACCGGCACATTGAGCCGGCCATCATGCCCACGGCGGTCCAGCAGGGGATGGGACTCGTGGTCTTTAGCCCATTGGCGCAGGGTTTGCTCACCGGTAAATACAATGACGACATTCCAGAGGATAGCCGGGCCGCGAAGAGCAGTTGGTTAGACCGTGATCTGACGGAGGAAAACATCACTAAAGTGCGCCGGCTCACCGCGCTGGCGGCCGAATTGGATATTACCGTGGCGCAACTGGCGTTAGCCTGGGTGCTCCGGCGCCCAGAGATCAGCGCTGCGATTACCGGGGCGTCCAAAGTGCGGCATGTGCTCTCCAACATCAAGGCTGCTGAGGTGGAGCTCTCACCGGGGGTTTTAGCGAAGATTGAGGAAATTCTGGTTAATGATCCCCGGTATTGACCGGGGAGGAAGCTTTACCCGTAGATAAAAACCCCGCCGCTCTCTGATGAGAGCGGCGGGGTGGCATAGTTGTTTGTTAGGTGTTGTGCTGGGTTACTCGCGTATCTACCAGCTCCAACAATTGCGATGGGGTAACGCTTTGAATTCCCCGGAACGAGTTGAGGACGAGCAGATCATTATCTCCAGTAACGATAAATGCTGCATTGCCATTAACCGCCAATTCCAAGAGCTGGTCATCTTTGGAATCTCGACAGACACAGAGCCTTATCTGTGGTTTCCACCAACTCGGACTCGCCAATCAAACCCTCAAGAAATCGGTCCCGCTCTTTGCGTGTGACATAGCGCTTGAATTTCTCTCTACTTAACACATCACTCAGCTCTTCTGTCAGACTTGGTGACATCAAAATAATCCCATCGTCAAGTGCGTGAAAAAACGCTTGCCCCGGAGTTGAATGGTTAAAAAGCAAGGCACCTATGATGACATTTGTGTCCAAGACGTATCGCGTTTTATGACTCATCAAGGATCGATTGAAGAATAGTTGGCGTTAGTCCACGTTCTTGGGCGTTTCGGCTAATCTCACCCAGGAGCTGTCTCAATGATGATGGGGTACGGGTGGCATCACGTAAACGTAGATTTACGAGTAAATCAAGCTTGTAACGTTCTTTCTCGGAAGCGACGCGATAGGCTCTAGCCACATCGGTATTGACAGAGACAGTGATTTGTTCTAGACCCATTTTTCCACCTCAATTGATTGTTGATCAATTATGTACACATATCGGTTGACCCCACGCTTTTCCGGTACGAGCGAGATTAACGTGCGGAATGCAAAATCGACGGCTTGCGAGTTTAGAAAGTGCTCCACACGGGTCGCTTGGCGGATGCGGCGTGAGAGCCTTCGCCGGGCAGCAAACCTAAATGCGGGTGAGAAACTCGAAAAGCGCGCCGATTAGCCAAGTCGGCTGCAACACGTGGTTAGCGTGCTAAATAAATACCTCATAGAAATATAAATATCACCGTCTCATTACAATATCAACTTCACCAGGTTTACGACTAAAGTCACCGAACAAAGCCGTCTGGGTTTGTCCGTCAAACGGCCGATTGGTTTCTTCCACCTCCCAATCGGGAAAATGTTTCATTAACACATTACGGGTTGTTTCGAGTGTGAATGGGCGTTTATCCGTGCGCACGTAGATGATCGCGTTATCATCCATAATCTGCGCAACATGCTCGAATACCGAATCTAGCAATTTTTGATAAGCTCCTTTTGAACTAAACCGACCCCTGTGTCTATTCTCAACTTTACTTGGAAAATCGGGACCGCCTAACATCCAGTACCGTATCCACTGATCGTAATGATAATGTGTAATATCATAGTAAGGTGGAGAGGTCAAAAGTAATTTGAAGCGTGGTTGTTCGCCTTTCTTTACATTCAGTACAATTTGTTCTAGTTCAGTTGTACAATCAGCCAGAATGGCAAGACCTTTCCCTGTGCCTTCAGGTCTGCCTTGTTTATATCGCCACTCGATTTTCTTCAACATAAAGTCAAGAGGATCTAGGTTTGGCGGTGTCATTTTTCGTCTAGTCCACCAACGTACCGAATAATCTGGTGCCATTGCTTTTGACTGTCGCATCTGATTAGATAGACCACTTCCTAACTTGGCATGTAGAGAAATCAAAATCAGTGACATAAGAGTAATGTCTACCGAGTCTTCTTTCCAATTCAAATCGTGTCTTGCAGCTAACAAAAACGATAACACATTTGGTGCATAGCAATGCGAGAAAAAATCTGCAAGTTTTTGTCGTGAGCGTACACCGAAAAATCTAGCTCGCTGACTGATTTCTCTTAGACGGTCTTCTACAGATTCTCGTGGTGCTGGATATAATTTGGTCTGCCCATAAACCCATCCCACTGGATTGATCTCGATTCCTATTCCATTGCGCCGCTGTGAAGTGGCAGCATAAATGCTAGAAAAACGACCTGCGAATGGTTCAAGTACCCAATCTCCTGGATCCGTGAAACGGGAAACTACGTCGAATGCAAACTCGTTAGGAAACATAGCATAGTAAGGGCCAACCGCTGCCCATCTACCAATCGCATTTTTATAAGTACGTTGCCATTTGCCATTTACTTGAATCATTGTGTGTCCTGCATTAAATCACGCGCCATACGTTCAAGCACTCGTTTACCCAAATTAAGTGGGATTGATGCCTCTGCATGAGCTGCTACAATGGGGGCTAATGAATTTGGATACTTTGATGATACCAGTTGATCAAAGATAGCCATAGCGTCCGCTAATCT
>JAIOSN010000257.1 GCA_021107605.1 Anaerolineae bacterium
ACCGAGATTTCGCCACCGAGTGGCAGATTGGTAGACCGCGGAGGTCTGAAAATAGGTCGGCCTGAGTAGTAACAAATCTCTGTACTCTCCGTGCCTCTGTGGTGAAATACTTGGTTTTTCTAAGCACCTCGGACGGAGTTAAGAATGACCCATATTTTGATTGCTTACAAGCAATTTCCTGCCCCCTCCATCGGTCATGCGGGGGGGCAGTCTGTGTACCGGCTCTTGGAGTGGTTGCAGCAGCGCGGCTACCAGGTAACGTTGGTGGCGTGTATCCGGCAGGAAGAAGAGCGCCATCTGGATGCTGTGCGGCCACTCTGCAAAGAGCTCTACCTCGTCCCTCACCATAGATCACTGCCCGGCCCGCGCCCGGTGGCTCTCTTACGGAGCTACTGGGCGCTACGTCAAGCTACCCGCCGCGCGCTCCAGGAGACCCGCCCCGATCTACTCCACGTCGAGTTTGCCCAAACTGCGGTGGCGCTCTGGGGCATCAAATATCCGGCCACCTCTTTCCGCGCACATGACGTCAACTGGTTTATGCTGAAGCAGCAGGCAGCAGAAAGTCACGGCATGGCCCGCTGGGTGGCCCGGCTAGGCGCGCGTTTTTTCCGTGCGGCTGAACCGTGGCTCTACCGGCGATTCGATTTACTGGCCGCCATCTCGCAAGGCGACCGCCAGCTACTCGCTCCAGCCTGCGCCCCGCATCCAGTCTTGTTGCTGCCACTCTCCCCTAACGTCCAGCCGCGTGAGACCCCCTCGCCGGCGGTGACGGCGGGAGCTAACATCCTCTTCATCGGCTCCATGTCACGAGAATACAATATCCAGGGCGTGCAATGGTTCTTGGCAAATATCTGGCCCCGCATCTTGGCAGAGATACCGGAGGCGCGCTTTTATATCGTCGGTTCCGGCCCGCCGCCGGAGATTCGCGCTCTAGCTGATGGCGAGCGGGTCTTCGTGACCGGTTTTATAGAGGAACTCGCCCCCTGGTACGAGGCGGCAGCCGTCTTTGTCTCACCACTGCTGGTGGCCGGCGGCTTGCTCCAAAAGGTACTCGATGCTCTGGCGATGGGGAAAGCCGTGGTAGCCACATCGGCGAGCAATCACGGACTGGGAGCTACGCCAGGGCAGGAGCTCTGGGTGGCGGATCAACCGTCCGCGTTTGCCAAGGCGGTGGTGACGTTGCTGCGCGATCCCCACACGCGGGACCGGCTAGCTGCCGCGGGGAAGCGTTTTGTAGAGACCTATTATGATCCGGCGCAGACCTTTGAGGAGTAGGAGCAAGCGTTGTGCCAGTTGTTAACAGTGGACGGTAGACAGTAGACAGTAGACAGTAGACAGTAGACAGTAGACAGTAGACAGTAGACGGTCACGTCTCTGTGGTGAGCTGATTTGGGGACCCGAGCTGTGGTATAATCCAGGGTGTAGAATTTGGGCGTAAGTAAGGGCGAACGGCAAGAAAAAGGGTTACTACTCAGCCACCCTACAAAATTCAAGAGCGGACGCCGATGCGCGCAGATTTTCGCAGATAAAATAGAAAAGCAGCGTTTATCAGCGTGCAGCTGCGTCCTAACGGAGCTATGCCCACCCGCTACCGGGGGATGGCTGAGTAGTAACGAAAAAGGTTGCTAAAGTTACCTACTGGTGATTTCTCCAAATTTCTACCCATTTCTCTGGACGCAGATTGGCGCAGATAAATACTGGTTTATTGTTTTTAATCTGCGAGCGT
This sequence comes from Anaerolineae bacterium, assembly GCA_021107605.1. Taxonomy (GTDB): domain Bacteria; phylum Chloroflexota; class Anaerolineae; order B4-G1; family SLSP01; genus G713. The sequence continues at coordinate 1,727 of JAIOSN010000257.1, forward strand.
AGCCGGCGTTCATCTGCGTCCCATTTTCAGTGAAATCAAATTTAACTCTGGTAGAGAATATGATGACAGATAGAGACGCTTATCAAAAGAACAATACCTTACCGCTGATTCTGACCGGCTTGCTGCTGGTAGTTTTCTTGGGCGTGGGATTTATGGCTGCACGGTTTCTCTTCTCCTGGACACGCGCGCGAATTTCGGATTCCGGCATGATACCCGGAGTAAGCGCTTCGACTGAGACCAGCGAGCATGTGGAGCGGCGACCAGGCCAAGTTATTCCTACGTGGACGAGCAGCGAACGGATTACCATTTTGGTCTTGGGGATTGATGAGCGCGAGCAGGAAAGCGGCCCGTTCCGCACTGATACGATAATGTTGGTAACATTGGATCCGACGACGTCGCAGGCGGGGGTACTCTCGATTCCACGCGACCTCTGGGTTCCCATCCCCGGCTATGCAGAAGATGGCAACCGGATCAATACAGCGCACTTCCTGGGCGACCTCTACGATCATCCAGGCGGCGGGCCGGCGCTAGCCCTGGAGACAGTGCAATACAACTTGGGTGTGCCGATTGATTATTATGTCCGGCTGAATTTCCAGGGGTTTATCAAATTGGTGGATTTGGTCGGCGGGGTGGATATTTATGTGGAGCAGACGCTTCACGATACTACCTATCCGGACAGCAATTACGGGATTGAGCTCTTGCACATTGAGGCGGGTCAGCATCACTTCGATGGGGAGATGACGCTCAAATACGCGCGCACGCGCCACGGCAGTGGGGATTTCGACCGCGCCCGCCGCCAACAACAGGTCATGATAGCATTGCTAGAGCGCGTCACCAGTTTGAAGATGTTGCCACAGTTGGCCCGGAAAGCCCCCGAAATCTATACCACGTTGGAAGAATCATTGAGCACTGATATGGCTTTAGATGAAATACTGGCACTGGGCGGATTGGCCCTGACGGTAGATCGTGAGGAAATTCGCTTCGGCGTGATTGATGCCAGCTGTACCCAGAATTGGGAAACACCACAGGGCGCCCAGGTACTGATTCCGCTCCGCGACCGAATGCGTGAGGTGCGAGATTATGTCTTTGGCATGGCGGATAATCTCGGTGGAGAGGTGACGCCAATAGATGAAAAAGCCACGCTCTCCGTGCGCAATGGAACTTTGCGCCCAGGGTTGGCAACGGAAGTGAGCGCGCAGCTCCAAGTGCAAGGACTGGATGTGAGAGAAGCCTCCAACGCCGACCGGCAGGATTATGCCGAGTCGGTGATCATTCTCTATCGCCCCAAACCTATCACAGCTGAGAAGATTAGGACGGTATTGAATTTACCAGCGAGTGCGGTGGTAAATGGCTCTGATCCCACCTCGGCGTATGATATCATCGTGATTTTAGGGGCGGATTATTTGGACTAGCAGCGCTTTAGCGTCTCCGCGGCTCAGCCAGTGAGTGACCAACAAATCAGCAAATGCCAAATAGCGAATGGTAAATCGGTAACGTGAACGACTAACTGACCATCCGACTAATTGACTATCAGACTAACCCACAAGAGATAAAATGACTAGACAACGCACCATAGCACCCGAAGCCACCCTCGAAGAACCCATTTTGGACCGCGCGTTACGTCCCCAGCGCTTGGATGCGCTTATCGGCCAGGAGCGCGTGCGGGAGAACTTGCGCATTCTGATCGACGCAGCGCAAAAGCGCGACGAAGCCCTGGAGCATACGTTGTTTTACGGCCCGCCGGGGTTGGGAAAAACAACGCTGGCCCGTATCTGCGCCAATGAGATGGGAGCTGCTATTCACGTCACCTCTGGGCCGGCGATTGAACGCGCTGGAGATCTGGCGGCTATCCTGAGCAATCTACGTGAGAAGGAAGTGCTCTTCATCGACGAGATTCACCGTCTGGGCAAAGTTGTGGAAGAGATCCTCTACCCGGCAATGGAAGATTTCGCCCTAGATCTGGTGATCGGCCAGGGGCCGGGAGCACGGACCGTCCGTCTGAGTTTGCCGCGCTTTACGGTGGTGGGAGCGACTACCCGGCTAGCGCTCCTCTCCGCGCCGCTGCGCACGCGCTTTGGAGCTATCTACCGGTTAGATTTCTACAAGCAAGCAGCCCTGGAGCAGATTGTGGAGCGCGCCGCCAGAGTGCTTGCGGTGCCGCTCGAACCGCAAGGCCGGATCGAGATCGCCCGTCGCGGCCGGGGGACGCCGCGCGTCGCGCTGCGCCTCTTGCGCCGCGTCCGCGATTACGCCCAGGTGCGCGGGGACGGCATCATCACCGGAAAAATCGCGGAGGAGGCTACGGCGTTATTGGAAATTGACGAGGCCGGGCTAGACAATTTAGATCGCCGGGTGTTACACGCCATCATAGAGAAATTTGACGGCGGGCCGGTGGGCTTGGACACCATCGCGGCTTCCATAGGCGAGGCCGCGGATACCATCATGGATGTGGTGGAACCGTATCTCTTGCAGTTAGGGTTTCTCAACCGCACGCCACGTGGTCGCACCGCCACCCAGAACGCCTACGAACATCTCAAGATACCGTTTGAGCAGGTGGAACAGGGGCTATTGTTTTGAGGTAAATTATCTTGCCCTTTTGCGTTATCAAAAATTGGTTCTTTAGGATTTCGCATGGTTGAGCCACAATCAACCGCAAAGGGACGCCTATTATCCCCGAGTTGCTAAAAGTGGCGAATAACTAATGGCACTAACGTGATTGCGGGGTGGTAGGAGGAAAATGTGAGAGAAATACCAAGTATCTTAAACAGGATAGCGCAATTGTTGGATACATGTGACTATCCTGACCGTAAAAAGATAAACTCGCTAAGAAAATGGGGAACCAATTTGTTGAGTGTTTCTTCAAATCAAGAAGAGCTAGAAATTTTGTCTACGATTCAGAAAGTTATAGCTGGAATGAATTCTTTGAGCGATATTCGCTTGTTGCCACCAGTATACTCAGGCATGTTGGCATCAGAAGCTAATCAGCAGCTATATGGAATGATTGTGGAACTTGATAATTTAGTCCGCAAGAAGTTGAAATTGTAAAATCTTAGAAGATCAACCAATAGAAATAGCTTATCTATGACAATACTTTGCTAAAATCAAAAACGGTGGGCATCTTGGGAGGTTAAGGAAGATTTCACCCTCCTTTGGAGCGAAATTGGCCCTAAAATTGAGATGCTCTCTGTGGAAATTGCCACTTTGTGAGATACTACTTCCACCTTTGACATCAAATCAAAACTGGCAACGGATGCCAGCGGGGCCAAACTAACGGGTAGCGACACGCGGTACTTCCCTTACGGGGCCATGCGGCCGGGACTGGAAGGCGCGACCTTGCCCACGGACCGGCGCTACACGGGCCAGCGCTTCGAGGCGGACCTGGGCCTCTATGACTACCAGGCGCGGTACTACGACCCCGTGCTGGGCCGGTTTATCAGCGCGGACAGCATCGTACCGGGCGCGGCGAGTGGTGCGGGCGGAGGCGCGGTGACGTTGGGCTACGACCCTAAAACCCGTCTCACGCCGCTGACGGTCAACCTGGGCGAGTTTGCGCAGCAAATCAACGCCGAGAACCGCGAGATACTGCAATTCGGGTGGTTCTTCCAGTGGGATGCCAGGACGCGGCGGGAGCATAATGTCCCCAGTGGGCCGGTGAATCCCCAGGCGTTGAACCGCTATGCTTATTGTTTGAATAATCCCCTGCGCTATGTTGATCCAACAGGACATGAATCTGGGCCTGAAATATTGTGGGTATTCACAACACCCCCTGACAATTTACAAAGATATATCGACCTTTTGGCGATTCGCAAAACAGAAAGCGAACTATACGCCTGGGTGTTTGGTGTACCAGGATTTATTCTGACAGCGGCTGCTGTCGGGACTGGAGGTACTATTGTTCCGCTTGACATAGGGGCACTAACTTGTGATGCAATAGCTGGGGGATTTGCGTATATATCAATTGAATTAGATTCCGTGATGAACTACCTTCAACTGGCAGTTGATTCTGGTGATGCAAGTATTCGAGTTACTGTATACAAAGAAGATGGTATGATTTGTGTGTATACGAATGGTGCGCAGAAAGTTGTGGCGCTGTTGCCAGCAGCCGCTAGTGAATTTTACACCGTATTTAGAGACCCTGAAAAAATTTCTTATTCTTATTCACCAGACAAGGTGATGTGGGAAGTAGATCATTCTTGGGGATGGTTGTATTCTCAATAAGTGAGGGGAAAAAGATGATTGACTTGTTCGTTTCTAAATGGCGCACTATGCGCTTCATATCTTTCTTGAGTGGCGCTGTAGGTTTTCTTGTTGGTTGGTTATCCGTCTCAGGTTTGCAGGCACGATTGAACTGGTTCGATGTAGGTTTTTACACAGGTGATCTATCGCGTGGAAAATTGGCATCCTACATAGTTGTTATCTCAATCACAGGTCTGTTATTGTTCTTTGCCTTGCTTGTGCGAGGATATGTGTGTGAAAAGTATTGTAATAATGTAAAGATTAAGTACATATTTATCGTATGTGTATTCTTGGTTATCGGTATACTGTTATCGCTGATAAGTAAATCGATTTTGGATTTGTGGGTAAGCTACTTTATCATTCGGCCTGCTTCATTCTAGTCTAGGTAACTCGACTTTTGCAGTAGCCCGCAAGGGCATAGAAAATTAGCAATGGCAGATAATCAAGGTGGGGAGAGGCGGACACACAGGCTCCCCTCCCGGTCACGCGGACGCGCTCTGTGGGGTGGACACCCACGCTGGGGAGCAACTGGCAGGCGACGCCCTCGCTGCCCGAGGATGGCCGCTACGACCATAACGCCCGCTACTACAACCCCACGTTGGGCCGGTTTATCAGTGCAGATACGATCGTGCCCAACCCCGGCGACCCGCAGAGCCTGAACCGGTATGCGTACACGCTGAACAATCCCCTCAAGTATACGGATCCAAGTGGACATTTTGAGATCGATGAGATTCACAGATATTTGGAGCAGCATCTTGGGATTGCTGATGAAGTTGAGAGAGACGCTATCATCAATCAATGGCGTACAGAGGAAACTGGATGGTGGGAAATCATTGGGCCAGATGGGGCGACTTATGGTGATACTTTAGATAGCACAAAACTAAATTTTCTGGGCAGACCCGGAAATAGAGTTCACGGGCAATTCTTTCGTGACCATCAGCATGATACCTTCACTTTCAGTGGTAGGGAATTTGTCCTAGAAATGCCGGGGGAATGGGGCTCTTGGGATATCAAAGATTTCACTTCGCTGGTAGAGTTTCATGATGAGACCACAGATGTCATTTGGATGCGGCACAGTGACACTAGCGGGTGGCTGTATCAAGGCGGCATTGGGTATGCGGCAAAGGACGCTCCTATAAAATGGCGTGAGTATCGTGATTCCCTTAAATTCTTCGCATCGGCGTTTTTAAGCGGAGCCGCTGGAGTAGGCCTTGTTGTAGCAAGTCCTGAACCATTCTTATCCAGAGCATCAGGCGCTACTGGTATATTCATATCAGGCGTTTCGTTTGTACAGGGCTGTGAGCATAGTGCTAACTTTGCAAGGTCCTTGAATGCTGCTTACCGTCTTAATTTCAGAGTAGGCCAATGAACGTAGGAGAGATAGAATGACTTTACTTAGTGAGATATTCAATGATGAGTTTGTGCCGTATGTAGTGTTTATTGCGGTCATACTTACGGCTTTGGCGATAAACAAACTGCGTCAAGAGGTTCGTGAGCTGAAAGAAATACTTCAGCAACGACTACCTCCGGAAGCCGAGGTTACCGAAGTTAATGATTTGTAACTACCCAGTGAACTGTCTCCTCCCCCATTGCCTCCCCACGCTAGTTCGAGTACAAGCGGAGGAACCGCTGGACAACGGCGAACTATAGGTGGCTTGAGACCGGGTAGAAGAGCCATTACAAATCTGGGTTCGATGAGATTCCCTGACCATCCCGGCGCATGGCTATGCGCCGGGATGGTGTGCTCACCTATTTCCACAGCGACCATTTAGGCAGCACCAGCCTCACCACGGATGCGGCCGGGAACGTCGTGGCGCGGCGACGCTACGCGCCTTACGGGCAGGAACGCTGAGCCGCGGGTATCTCACCTGCCGACTTCGGCTTCACGGGTCAACGCGACGTGCCCGGCACGGGCTTAATGTACTACCACGCGCGGTATTACCATCCCGTGTTGGGACGGTTCATCAGCGCGGATACGGTGGTGCCCAGTCCCA